>JBBWZQ010000318.1:0-4207 GCA_039649115.1 Micromonosporaceae bacterium
CGCGGGTCACCGTCTCGGCTCGACGGCGTGTGGTACTTGGTCAGCTCGAGCCGTCCGTGGCCGTCTGGGGTGCGCATCATCGCGATGTCCGATCGGACTCCCTCGAGCCCAACGATGCGGTCCACCGCGCTGCCCTCGACTGTCGCCTCGCCTTCCAGCTCCAGTCCGAGTGCGACGAAGAACGCCGTAGCAGCCGCGAGGTCGTCGACGACGATGGCGACGTTGTCCATCCGCTGGATTGTCCCGCGCCCAGGTTGGTGGCCCCGCTGGTCGGTGTCGTCCATGATGATCTCCTTTCGGGGCCGGCCGCCGGGTTCGGCGGCGCGTGTGCGTGTTCAGGCGCGCTGGCGTTCCTTCTGTTGCTGCATGAGCTCCTCGATGGCGGTGGGCAGGGTTGTCTCGAAGTCGATCAGCTTGGCCCAGGTCGGCTTCACCATGACCCGGACCATACCGTCGTGGAGCGACTTCACGCCTTCCTCCCACTCGGCCCGTTGCTCGGGCGTCATCTCGTAAGCGCCGTTCCACTGGAAGTACTCGTACGGGATGCCGTCGACGACGTCCAGCTCCGCCTGGCCGCGGATGAGCAGGACCTTCGGCGGGTGCGACTCGATGTCGATCGTCAGTGCGACCGCGGGATCGCCAGCGTTACCTCGCGGTCAAACTTCACCCCGGTCAGTCGAGCTGTGGTGAGATCACCAGAGGTCGAGCGCCTCCACCGACACCTGCCACAACCGCTGTGCCGCCGCGGGGTCCAGCGCGTAGGCGGCGACGCCCCGGCGCATGTTGCCCGGCTGGCTGGGCCCCGCCTCGTTGCAGTCCTCGAAGTACCGGCCGCCCACGCCCTCGACCAGCGGTGACGCGGCGAGCAGCACCGAGGTGGCCGCGCCCTGCTCCGGGTTCTTCATCGGGATCGAGGGCCCGCTCTGCGCGCGCAGCCGTTCGATCTCCTCCGCGGTCACGTGCCGCTGGAGGTTGGTCCGGATCGAACCGGGCATCAGCGCGTTGACCGCGATCCCCTCGCTCGACCAGCGCCGGTTCGCCTCCACGGCGAACAGGATGTTTGCCGTCTTGGACTGGCCGTACGCGGCCCACGGGTCGTACGGGCGCCGCTCGTAGTGGATGTCCTCGAAGACGACCGGCGAGCGCAGGTGCCCGGAGGAGCTGACCGACACTACGCGGGCGCCTCGGGCGGCCGCGAGTGCGTCGTGCAGGCCGAGCGCCAGCGCGAAGTGGCCGAAGTGGTTGGTGGCGAACTGCAACTCCCAGCCCTCGGGGGTGCGCGTCAGCGGCGCGGCCATCACACCGGCGTTGTTGACCAGGATGTGCAGCGGGCCGTCCCAGTTGGCCACGAACACCGCGACCGACTCCTGGTCGGCGAGGTCGAGCGGGGCGACGAACACCTCCTTGTTGCCCGTACGGGCCACGATGTCATCGGCGGTGCGCTGCCCCGCGTCGAGGTCGCGTACGGCCAGGGTCACCTCGGCGCCGGCGTCGACGAGCGCCCGCGCGGTCTCGACACCGATGCCTGACGCGGCGCCGGTGACCACGGCCCGCCGGCCGGACAGATCGATGCCGGCCACCACGTCCGCCGCCGTGGACTCGGCGGTGAACGGCGTCGTGATGCGTGTGGTCACAATCATGATCCCCTCGTAGAATTAAGCGGAGGAGCCTCCGCTCTGGTTCCGAGATTAAGCGGAGCCTCCTCCGGATAGCCAGTAACCTGTGTCACACCGAAGGGGATCGATCGTGCGCGCGGACGCCCAGCGCAACCGCGACAAGCTGCTCGAGGTCGCGGTGCGCGCGTTCTCCCAGGATGGACCGGACGTGACGCTGGAGGCGATCGCCAGGGAGGCTGGCGTCGGCATCGGCACGCTGTACCGCCACTTCCCGAGCCGGGAGGCGCTGGTCGAGGCGGCGTACCGCAGCGAGCTGGCCAGGCTCTGCGACGCCGTACCCGAGCTGCTGCGCACCGCACCGCCGGACGAAGCGCTGCGCCGCTGGATGGACCTGTTCGTCGAGTACACGACGACCAAGCGCGGCATGTCCGACGCACTGCGCGCGGTGATCGCGTCCGGCGGCAACCCGTACGCGCACAGCCGGGACCGGCTGCTCGGCGCGCTCACCGAGCTGCTGTCCGCGGGCGCGGACGCCGGCCTGGTGCGCGCCGACGTGGCGGCCGTGGACGTGCTGATGAGCCTCAGCGGGATCTCCATGGTGGCCACCGAACCGGTACGGCGTTACCAGGCGGGCCGCACGCTCGATCTGCTCATGGACGGTCTCCGGTACGGGGCCAAGGGCTCCTGACTCCTACCCCCCACCGACGAGCTCATGACCAGCAAGTAGCCGGAGCCACACGCGTCGTGCGGCGCAGCTGCGTCGGGCAGCCCCTCGATTTCGACCAGTTGGGGCAGTTGCGGCTGGGGCATCTGGTAGAGCTGTTCGCCGGCGCGTGGAACGAGGTGGAACGCCCGAGGGATATGCGGGTTTCGGGCCGTTCGGTCCGGCGCGCGTTCCAGAAAGGGGATCTGCCGTGAAACGCATCCGTGGGTTGGCTGCGGTGTCGGGGATGATGTTGGCTGCGGTGGTGTACGTGTTCGCCGGGCCGGCGGCAGCCGCGTCGGCGCAGACCGCGCCCAACGTGCTGACCTACCCGCTCGCGGCGGATACCGAGGTGTCAAGTGCCGAAACGGCTCTCATTACCGTGGACCTGTATTTAACGGCCGGCCAGACCCGGCGCATCGTTGGCCAACTCGACTCCATCATGAGCAGCAACTCCTTCCCGAGCATCGATGATTCCGTTGCCGTTGAATGCCTGGACGCGAACGGGGCGTTGGTCGGAGTCTCGGCGTGGGCTGAGACCAGCCTCATTCCCGGAGTCCCCGCGACGCTGCGCCCCTCGCTGCTGTTCGCCGCACCGCACGACGGCCTGTATCACTGCCACCTGTTGGCCACGGTCGCCGCCGGCGGTCCGGCAACGATGACCGCGCGCAAAGGGTTCACCTACCTGATGCTCAGCGACGGCAACGAGGTGGGCGCGCGCTGGTGGCAGCACGCGCCCTGCAACCCGACCGGAGACTGGTCGACCTGTGCCTACCTCGGCGACCCGCACAGCGCCACCGACGCGTACGTGCTCAGCGGCGACGGCGGCCCGTCCTACCAGTGGACGGCCGCGGCCGGCGCCACCCTCGCCCGCGCCACCGCGAACGTGGAAGTCACCACCTGCGGCCACACCGCTTCGTGCGGCGGCCGCCGTAGCGATTCCGACCACACGACCGTGATCTCCCACCTGGAGGCCGTGCAACTCGACGCGTTCGGCGTACCGTGCAACGTGACCCGGTCCACCGACCGGACCGACGTGGTCGGGATCATCCCGCACCACTACAACATCCCGTACGACCTGCCCCAGGTGCTGGTGCTGGCGAACTGCGGGTCCCGCAACTTCCTGGTCCGCATCTACCTGCGCTGGGTCGAGGGCAACCCCCTCAAGATCGACGGTACGATACCGGACCCGTCCGGCCACGACACGGTCATGACCAACGCCTTTATCGTCAACGGCTTCTACGCACCGACGACGACCGTGCCGTCCGTGACCGGAATGGACCAGGCCACCGCGCAGAACAACCTCGAAGCGGCGAACCTCCACGTAGGCACCGTGACCAGTGTCGTCCGCTTCGTTCCACCCGGTACCGTCGTCGGTCAGAACGCGGTGGCCGGCACCGTCGAGCCGGTCAACTCCAGAGTCGACCTCACGGTGGCGATCCATGGCGTGGCGGTGCCTGACGTGATCGGCATGACCGGCAATGCGGCCCGCACGACCGTCCAGTCAGCCGGTCTGGTCGCTTCCGTGGTATCCGTCGTCCGCTGCGACCTGGAAACCGGGCTCGTGTTCGACACGACGCCCGACGCGAACGGGTTCGTAGCCCCCGGATCCACCGTGACGATCAGAGTCGCCGCCTTCTCGCGCGTCTGCACCTGACCGGAACAACGGCGCCCGACGGGAGTTCGACATCTGCGCTGCGAACCTGCTCGGCGATCCACGTCGCCGACCGCGCGGCCTGACAGTGGACAGTTCTACCTCGACCAGCCCGATCTTCCGTGCTGCGGCAACCGCATCCGGATTCTCCACAGCAGAACGGTCTCCCATTTCGCGGCGCGCTCGTGCCTGCTGCAAGCAACTGCCGGAGCCCTTCGGCGGGCAGCGGAGGAC
>JBBWZQ010000337.1:0-3081 GCA_039649115.1 Micromonosporaceae bacterium
TTCTGGCGGAGGCGAGCACGGCAGACGTGGCACGCCGGGAACGCAGCCGGAGCCGGTTTCTGGCGGAGGCGAGCACGGCAGGCGTGGCTCGAGCATCCCGGTCGGGCGGCTGGGTGAGGTGCTGGCCGCGGTGTGGCACAGCCCGAAGCCGGTCGTCGCCCGGGTGGGCGGTGCCGCCCGGGCGGGCGGCCTGGGCATCATCGCGGCGGCCGACATCGCGGTCGCCGCGGCGTCGGCCACCTTCGCCTTCGCCGAGGTGCGGATCGGCGTAATACCGGCCGTGATATCCGCCACGGTGCTGCCCCGGCTGACCTCGCGCGCCGCCGCCGAGCTGTTCCTCACCGGCGACGTCTTCGACGCGGCACGCGCGGCAGCCGCCGGGCTGGTCACCGCGGCGGTACCCGACGAGGAGCTGGACGGTGCCGTCACCCGGTACGTCGAGTCCCTGGTGCGGGGTGCGCCCGGCGCGCTCGCCGGCGCCAAGGAACTGCTGCGCCGGGCGCCGGCGGCGAGCCTCGACGACGACCTGGTCGCGCTCACCGAGCTGTCCGTCTCCTATTTCCGCTCGCCGGAGGCCGCGGAGGGCATGGCGGCATTCCGCGAGAAGCGGACCCCGTTCTGGGGGAACCCGGCCGCTTTGTGAGGTCGGCGTACTCTGGTCGCACCCTGCTTATCGGGAGTGAAGCATGCGCGTACGGGTCGTCCTGGCGGTGTTCGCGACGCTCGTCGTGCTCGCCGTGGGAGGCGTGTACCTGCTCGTACACAAGATCGGCAGTGGCCTGCCGGTGCCGGTACTCACCCAGTCCTGCACGGTCACCTCGGCTGGCGAGGTCGTCCTCGACCCCGATCAGATGGCCAACGCGGCCACGATCGCCGCGGTCGGGATCACCCGGCGGGTACCGGAGCACGCGGTGGTGATCGCGCTGGCGACGGCCGCACAGGAGTCGAAGTGGCGCAACCTGAGCGGCGGCGACCGGGACTCGGTCGGCCTGTTCCAGCAGCGCCCGAGCCAGGGTTGGGGTCGGGCCGACCAGATCGCCGATCCGCGCTACGCCGCCGGTCGCTTCTACACCGCCCTCCTCAAGGTCAAGGGCTGGCAGACGATGGCCCTCGGGACGGCCGCGCAGCGTGTCCAGCGCAGCGCCGACGCCGACGGCAGCGCGTACGCCCGCTGGGAGGACCAGGCCAAGATCCTCGCCTCGGCCCTGACGGGCGACACCGGCAGCGCCGTGGCCTGCACCATCATCGACCAACCCAGCCGCCGGGGAACGGCCGCGGTCGTGGCGCTCGCGCACGACGTGACGCTGGACTGGGGGCACATCAAGGCCACCAGCACCAGCGGGCCGATCGGTGTGCAGCTCACCGTGCCCAGCCCGCGCACCGGCTGGCAATATGCCCACTGGCTGGTGGCGCACGCCGCCGACCAGGGCATCAAGAGCGTCAGCTTCGGCAACCAGCGGTGGACCGCCAAGGCGGGTGCCTGGACCGGCACGCCCAGCGCCGGTACGGCCGCCAACGGCACGGCGTCGAGCGGCACCCACGTCACCGCCGAGGTGTACGCGGACCGCTGAACCACGCGCTCAAGACGCGCGGCCTGCTCGACCGCGGCGTCCCCTGGCTGCGCTGACCGCATGAGAAAGGGCCGGCCCTGGCGGACCGGCCCTTCGCGGAGTTGCTACCTGGTGATGCCCCTGCGGCCGTACAGCCCGGCCACCAGCGCGACACCGATCGCCGCGACGATGACCTGGAAGAAGAACTCGATCCAGTCGAAGCCCGGCGTGTTGGACACGCCGAAGGCGCGCGCCAGTGCGGTACCGATGAAGGCCGCGATGATGCCGACCACAATGGTCACCAGGATCGAAATGTTCTGCCGACCGGGAATGACCAGCCGACCGAGGGCGCCGATAACCAGCCCGACGATGATCGCGCTGATGATACCGGTAACAGTCACGGGGATCCTCCTCCTCGTCCAGGGTTACGGCTGAGGTACCCCGTGCCGTGCGGACAAAAACCTGACCTCCCGCAGTGCCTGGTCCATGGTGGTGAACGCCATCTGCGGCGGATCGGAGAGCGGAAGCCACGCGTACCCGCTGGCCTCGTGCGGGTCCACCGCCAGCTCACCCTCCACGATGGAGGCGAGCCAGAAGCAGTCGAGTACCGGCAGCTTCTCGCCCTGGTACTCGTACGTGCCGAGGTACATCCCGACGAAGTCGCCCAGGGCCACCCGTACCCCCAGCTCCTCGCGCGCCTCGCGGACCGCCGCGTCCGCCGGGTGCTCCCAGCCGTCGCAGAAACCGCCCGGGATGTCCCAGCGGCCGGCGTTGGGCTCCCGCGCCCGCATCAGGGCGAGGAACCGGCCCTCCTCGACGATGATGACGCTCGCGGTGGGCCGCGCGTTGACGTACTGGGCGTAGCCACACCCGGCGCAGGTGGTGGGTGGCGCGGCCGGCAGCGCCTGCCCGCAGCGCGGGCAGAACCGGGCGTCCACCGTCACTTCTTGCCGCCCGCCTTGCCGTCCCCTGGTGTGTCCGAAGTGGACAGCGCCGCGATGAAGGCCTCCTGCGGTACCTCCACCCGGCCGACCATCTTCATCCGCCGCTTGCCTTCCTTCTGCTTCTCCAGCAGCTTGCGCTTGCGGGTGATGTCGCCGCCGTAGCACTTGGCGGTGACGTTCTTGCCCATGGCCTTGATGGTTTCGCGGGCGATCACCTTGCCGCCGATGGCGGCCTGCAGGGGGATCTCGAAGAGGTGGCGGTCGATTTCTTCCTTGAGGCGGACCAGCAGGCGGCGGCCGCGCGCTTCGGCGTGCTCGCGGTGGACGATCACGCTCAGCGCGTCAACGCGGTCGGTGTTGACGAGGATGTCGAGCTTGACCAGGTCGCCGACGCGGAAGCCGATCAGCTCGAAGTCCATCGTGCCATAGCCGCGCGTCGAGCTCTTCAGCCGGTCGTAAAAGTCGAACATCACCTCCGCCAGCGGCATCTCGTACACCAGGAGCACGCGGGTCGCTCCGATGTACTCGGTCCTCTTGTAGATCCCCCGGCGGTCTTCACACAGCTTCATCATCGCGCCGACGCTGTC
>JBBWZQ010000264.1:0-10463 GCA_039649115.1 Micromonosporaceae bacterium
GGCGGCGCTGGTGGCGCACGCCGACTGGGCCGCGGTGGCCCGGTTCGGCGGGCTGCTGCTCGCCGTGGCCGCGGTGCTGGTCTGGCTGTCCACCCGCACTTTCCGGGCGTACCAGCGGTCCGTCTAGAGTTTGAATCATGAGTTCTGTCGCAGTTCTGGGTACCGGCATCATGGGCACGGGCATGGCCCGCAATCTCCTCAAGGCGGGCCACGAGGTACGGGTCTGGAACCGTACCCTCGCCAAGGCGCAGCCGCTGGCGGCCGACGGCGCGCGGGTCGCCGGTACCCCCGCGGAAGCGGTCGACGGGGCGGACGCCCTGCTGACCATCGTCTACGACGGCCCGGCCGCGCTGGACGCGGTCCGGCAGGCCGCCCCGGCGCTGCGGCCGGGCATGGTCTGGTCGCAGTCGACGACCGTCGGCGTGGACTCGGTGCCGGAGCTGGCGGCGTTCGCCGCGGACCACGGGGTCGTCTTCGTGGACGCCCCGGTGCTCGGCACCCGCCAGCCCGCGGCCAGCGGCCAGCTCACCGTGCTCGCCGCCGGACCGCCGGCGGCCCGGCCGGTGCTCGCGCCGGTGTTCGACGCCATCGGCAGCCGCACGAACTGGGTGGGCGAGGACGGCGCGACCGGCGCGGCCACCCGGCTCAAGCTGGTCTGCAACAGCTGGACTCTGGCGGTGACGCACGCCGCCGCCGAGGCGGTCGCGCTGGCGCAGGGGCTGGGGGTGGATCCGCAGGACTTCCTCGGGGCCATCGCCGGGGGCCTGCTGGACCAGGGCTACCTCAGGATGAAGACGGCGACGATCCTGGCCGGCGACTTCTCGCCAAACTTCGCGACGGAGACCGCGGAGAAGGACAGCCGGCTCATCGTGACCGCCGGCGAGGGGGTCGGGGTGCGGCTCGACCTCGCCGCGGCGGGAGCGCAGCGGTTCCGGCGGGCGATCGCCCAGGGCCACGGCGACGAGGACATGGCCGCGTCCTACTTCGCCAGCTTCGCCGGCCCCGCGCCGGCGGGGCCGGCGAATGCCACCGCACCGCACCTGCCGGACGGGCCGGACCGGCCAGCCTCCTGACGCATCCGGGCGGCCAGCTTGATGACTCTGCCCGGACCACAAAGTCACGCCGCCGCCGGCCGCCTCGTTGTTGGTCAGGACGCCGCCGCGGCGAGGTGGCGCTGGCGCATCAGGAACTTGCGCACCTTGCCGGTCGGGCCGACCACGATGTCGTCGTCATCGACCACCGCGATCTGCCGCAGCGTCGCCGCGGCCGGCTCGCCCAGCGCCGCCCGCACCGCGTCACTCCGGTCGGCGTCCGGGTCCGCGTGCGCGTCGAGAATCAGCAGCACGTCGGTCAGCACGGTGCCGTCGCGCGCGCCGGCCACCACCGTGCAGTCGCGCACGTCGGGGCAGCGCATGAGGATGCGCTCCTCGGTGAGTGCCGTGTAGAGCCAGTGCCCGCCGCCCAGATCCACCGCGTCGACCGCCCGGTCCACGTGGTAGTAGTAGCCCTCGCTGTCCCGGTACATCAGGTCGCCGGTGAGGTAGTAGCCCGCGTACCGGGTGCGGTAGGTGGTGACCGAGTCGTTCCAGTAGCCGGGCGCCAGCGTCGGTGACCTGAGCGCCACGTGGCCGACCGTGCCCACCGGTACCTCGGCGCCGGTGTCGAGGTCCAGCAGGGCCACCTCGGCGAAGGAGTACGGCCGGCCGACGCACCGCCCGTACCGGTCGCTGCCCAGCCGGTGCGCGATGCGGAACGCGTTGTGCCCCATCTCGGTGGACCCGATGCCGTCGATGAACTTGGAGCCGGGCACGTCGACCACGCCGTCCGGGGTCAGCTCCGGGTGGCTGCCGACCGCCACCAACCGCCGGACATGTGCCTCGTGTGCGCAGTCGCCGGTGTTGAACCAGTTCCGCACGCTGCTCAGATCGCGCGCGCTCAGGTCGAAGCGCGCGAGTTCGGCCCAGGTCACCGCGAACCCGAACACACCGGTCGGGCGCCACCGCTCGATGGCGTCGAGCACGGCCGAGCCGCTGTGCGCGAACTCGCCGCCCTGTGCCGACAGGTACGCCAGCTCGTACCGGTTGCACAGGGCCTGGTTGAGGGTGATGATTCCGGCCGCGTGCGCGGCGGGCAGCACGGACAGCTCGCGCACCGGGCCGTGCGGGCGCGCCTCGGCCAGCCGGATGCGGCGCACCGCGGCGAACAGGCTCGCGTGCGAATGCACCACCGCGGCCGGTACCCGCGTCGTGCCGGAGGAGTGGGTGATGGCCACCGGGTCCTCCGCGTCGTGGCGGTAGTGCGGTGGCGCCAGTACCGGATCCCCGGTGCCGGTCCGGCTCACCTCGGGCAGCAGCGGCGCACCGAGGTCGCGACCCTCCAGGTGCTCCCGGTGCGGTGCGTCGGCGAGCACGCCCACCGCGCGCAGCCGGCGGATGTACTCGACCGCCACCTCGCCGGGCATGTTTCCGTTCAGCAGGGCGGGAATCGCGCCGAGCCAGGTCAGCGCGAGGTAGTTGAGGAAGCAGTCGGCCGCGGACGTCACGTACACGGCGACCGGGTCGCGCGGCGTGATGCCCCGCCCGTGCAGCCACGCGGCGCGGGCGGCGACCCGCTCCTCCAGCAGGCCGAGGCTCAGCGGTGTCCACGCGGGAACACCGTCCACCGGCACGTCGAAGGTGATGCCCGGACCGTCCGGCGCGGCGCCGTGTTCGCGCAGCTTCATCAGGACGTTTCCCGCACCGAGCCGGGGGTCGGCGGCCAGCACGGCACGGATGTTCTTCGCGGTCACGGCGAACTCTCCTTCTACCGGACGGTACGGGTGAACAGGCGGGCGGACAACAGCACGGTCACCACCGCGAGGACGCTGACGATGACGATGCTCTGCCAGACCGCGTGGTTGGCGACGTCGCCGTTGAACAGCGCGCGCATGCCGTCGGTGGCCCAGGAGAACGGGTTCCAGGCGGCGACCCGGCGGATCCACAGTGGTGCGAGAGCCAGCGGCAGCAGCACGCCGGCGAGCAGGGCGACCGGCTGCGCCACGGTGTTGATGACGGGTCCGAGCGCGGCCTCGTTGCGGACCAGCAGGGTGACGGCGTAGGAGATGGCCGTGCTCATCAGCGCGATGAGAGTCAACAGCAGGTAGGCGAGGAGCAGGTTGCCGGGGCCGACCCTCAGGCCGAAGGGCAACGCGGCCACGGTGATGATGGCGGCCTGGACGAGCAGCGCCACCACGTCGCGCAGGGCGCGGCCGAGCAGCAGGGCCGTGCGGCTGACCGGGGTCACCCGGGCGCGCTCGATGATGCCGGCGCGCAGTTCGGCCAACAGCCCGAAGCCGGCGAACATACCACCGTACAGACAAAGCACCACGAGTAGCCCCGGCACATAGATGCGGTACGCGTCGGCATAGCTGGTGGCACCCATGGAAGCCAGTGCTGGCTTGAGAAACGGCGTGAAGAGCAGGAGGTAGGTGATTGGCTGGGCGATGCCGAAGACGAGCCAGATCGGCGTGCGCACCATCAGGGTCAGTTGTCGCTGCAGGATCAACCAGGTGTCGCGGGTAAGTTTCACGGCCTTCCCCTCTGGCGTGGAACCCAGCTGTCGCGTTCTTTCTGGGCCGATGGCACCCGGTGACGTCCGTGTCCCCGGCGCGCACGGCGACAGGTTAGAGCCCGGTGGTGCTTCTCGACAACGGCAGATGCTCCGTGTAGAACAGCAGTCGACATCACCGAGCGGTGGAATCGGGTGGGACATGTCGCAACGGATACTCGTCCCATTCGCGGGGGAAGGCGCGGGCGTCGGGGAGTTGTCCTGGGGTCAGCGCGAGATCTGGGAAGCGATGCAACGGCAGCGCGGGTGGCTGCCGATCGGCTTCACCCGGCCGCTGCCGGCCGGTACGAGCGTCGAGGATGTGGTATCCGACCTGCGCTTCGCCCTGCGCCGGTACCCGTCGATGCGCACCCGGTTGCGCTTCGCCGAAGACGGCCGGCCGCAACAGGTGGTGGCCGCCACCGGCGCGGTCGAACTGGAGGTCGTCCACGCGGACGGCGCGGATCCCGCACAGCTGAGTGCGGCCCTGCACCAGCGGTACATGCGGGGCGACCACGACCACGCGGCCGACTGGCCGGTGCGGATGGCGGTGGTCTGCTCGGCTGGCGTGCCAACCCACCAGGCGATGGTCGCCTGCCACCTGGTCAGCGACGGGCTGGGCGCGCTGGTGATGCTGCGCGCGTGGGCCCGGCGTGCGGAGCTGGAATCCTCGCCCGCGACCGCGCTGGACCCGCTGGCGCAGGCGCAGTGGCAACAGGGTCCGGCCGGGCGGCGGCAGAGCGACAACGCGATGCGGTACTGGGCGGCGCTGCTGCACACGATCCGCCCGCGCCGGTTCAAGTCCACAGGAGACGGACAAAGCCCGCGCCACTGGCGCCTCGATTACCACTCGCCCGCGATGAGCGTCGCGACCCGGGCGATCGCGGTGCGCAACCGGTTGGACTCCTCGTACGTGCACCTCGCCGCGTACTGCGTGGCGCTGGCCCGGGTGACCGGTGTCAACCCGGTGGTCGTGCAGATAGTGGTCGGCAACCGGTTCCGCCCCGGCCTCGCCGACACGGTCAGCCCGATCAACCAGACCGGCCTGTGCGTCATCGACGTCGCGGGCGCCACGTTCGACGAGGTGCTGGCGCACGCCTGGCGCAAGGCGATGGGAACGTACAAGCACGCATACTACGACCCGATTCAACTCAATGAACTCATTGAGCGAATTTCCCGGGAGCGGGGCGAAGAGGTCGACATCGGCTGCTTCTTCAACCCGCGCCGGTTCCTGCTGGCGGAGCCGCCGCCCGGGCCGCCGGCCACACCCGGCGAGCTGCGCGCCGCGCTGGCCGGCAGCGAGCTGCACTGGGGCGAACCGAGCGAGCTGCCGGTCGAGCGCTTCTTCGCCACCCTCGACGACCTGGCCGACAGTGTCCACATCGAACTGAGCGTGGACACCCGCTACGTCCCGCCGGCCGCCATGGAGGCGTTCGTCCGCGGCATGGAGGCCGTACTGGTGGAGGCCGCGTTCGACGCGGACGCACCCACCGGCGTCCGGCGCGCACCGGCCCATGTCTGACTTTCCGGGCCGCCCCGCGACAACGCTCGACAGCGTCGCGACCTACCTCCCGGAGCAGCGGGTGGCCATCGAGGACCTGGCCGGGCCGCTCGGGCTGACCGCCATGCAGGTCAAGATGTTCCGGCGCTTCCACGGCCTGGCCGAGGTGCGGGTGGCCCCGGACGCCACCGTGGTGGACCTGCTGCTCGCCGCCGCCGGCCGGCTGGAGCGGCTGCGCGGCCGAGAGCACCGGGTCCGGTACGTGCTGCACGCCCGCACCTTCCCGGTCGTCGTCCCGTACCCGATCAGCCCGCCGCACGAGGTGTGCCGCCGGCTCGGGCTCGACCGCGCGATCGCCTTCACGGTGACCCACCACGCCTGCGCGACCGGGCTGCTCGCGATCGACATGGCCGGCCGGCTGCTCGCCGGCGACGGCGACCCGGAGGCGCTCGCGCTGGTGCTCGCGGGCGAGAAGACGTTCACGCACGACGCGCGGCTGCTGCCCGAGACGTCCATCTTCGGCGAGGGCGCGTCCGCGTGCCTGGTGGGTTGCTCCGGCACGCGCGACCGGCTGCTCGCCTACGCCGCCAACCAGCGCGGCGACTTCGACGACGAGGTGGCGCCCGACGACCCGGGGCCGCGCTTCCAGCGGGAGTATCCGGCCTGTCTCGGCGCGGCGATGCTCGCCGCCGTGGCCCGGGCCGGGCTGCGCCTGGACCAGATCGGCCTGATCCTGCCGCACAACGTCAACCTGGTGTCCTGGCAGCGGCTGGCCCGCAAGCTGGGCTTCCCGGCCGACCAGGTGCTGCTGTCCAACGTGCCGGTGCTCGGGCACATTTTCTGCGCCGACGCGTTCGTGAACTACCAGACCGCCGTGGCGCGTGGCATGGTGCGACCGGGCGACCGTTACGTCGTCGCGGCGGCGGGTGCGGCCCGCGGCGCGACGTTCTCGGCCATGGTCTTCGAGCACTAGTACCGGAAGGAGCGGGCGATTGGCTGGCACACTGGAGCTGCGGCAGCAGGTGGTGGACAGCATGGGCATGCTGCTGCCGCGGGTGTTGCGGCGCGAGGTACCCGCGGTGTCCGAGGACACGAGGCTCATGGAGGAGCTGGGCCTCACCTCCTCCAGCACGCTGGAGCTGTTGCTGGAGCTGGAGGAGGAGCTGCAGATCCAGATCAACGTGGAGGATGTCGACCGCGAGGACTTCGCGTCGATCGGCCGGCTGGCCGACTTCATCGCCGGGCACACACTGCCCGCCGAGTGACCCCGATGTACACCACCGGCCCGGGTGCCCGCACCCGCGAAGGGCTGCGCATCGGCGGCGTGCGGCGGCGCCTCTTCGACGGCGCCGCGCGGTTCGCCGGCGATCCCGGACACCGTGCCGAGCTGGACACCTACACCGCTGACCTGCTCCGGCCGTACGGGCTGGCGCTGGCCGGCGGTGCGGGCGGGCCCGGGCACTCGTACGGCGAGATGGCCGAGGCGCTCATCCGCGAGCTGGTACCCGCGGACGCACCCGTCGACCTCATCGTGCTCGCGTTCGCGGTACCCGACGTGCGGCCGGGCCGGGCCACCGCCACGTACCTGAGCCACGTCTGCCCCGGCAACCCGCTCGCCTTCGCGGTCTGCGACCAGGGCTCCGCCGCCGCCTTCACCGGGCTGCGCCTGGCCCGGGAGTACCGGCGCACCGGCGGCTGCGAGCGCGCGCTGCTCCTCGTCGTCGAGCAGGCCGGCCTGCCGTACGAGCCGGCCACCCCCGCCCCGGTACCCGCACGGCACGCCGCCGTCGCGCTGCTGCTCGACGGTGCCGGACCGCCGGTGGAGGTGCTGCGCCAGCACCCGAACGTGGCGCCGGACGAGGTGCGGGCGCGGCTGTCCGCCGAACTCGCCGACCTGACCACCACCGCCACCACCGTGGTGCTGGGCACGGAACTGGCCGGGCACCCCGGAGGCGGGGGCAAGGTGCTCGTCGCACCCGCCGGCCAGCCGCACACCGGAGTGTGGTGGGAACTGGCCGGCCTGGACGGCGGCGCCGGGCCGGTGGTGCTCGCCGACTACGACCGCGCGCTGGGCCACCTGTGCCTGCTCGCCACCGGGGCGGCGTGACGTGCCCCCCGATCTGGTGCGGTTCTGGCTGATCCGGGCGGACCTGCCGGCCGGGACCGTCGCCGCGTTGCAGGACGTGCTCGACGACGAGGAGCGGGACCGGGCCCGCGCCTTCCTGCTGGACCGCCACCGGCACCGGTTCGTGGTGGCGCACGCCGCCGCCCGCGTCCTGGTCGGTGCGCAGTTGGGCCTGCCGGCGCGGGAGATCCGGTGGCGGCGCGGGCCGGCCGGCAAGCCCGAGGTGGCCGGGGTCCAGGTGAACCTGTCGCACTCCGGCCGGCTCGCGGCGCTCGCGCTCGCCCGGGACCGGCCGGTCGGCGTGGACGTGCAACGGTTGCAGCCCAGCCTGGACGCGGTGCGGATGTCCGCCCGCTATTACCCGGTCGCCGAGGCGCGCTATGTGGCCGCCGGCAGCGGGCGGGATGCCCGGCTGCGCCGGTTTGTCGCACTGTGGACCAGAAAGGAGGCGTGCGTGAAAGCGGCCGGCGGACGGCTCATACCAGGACTGGGACTGCCCGTCCACCGGACCCCCGATCCGGGGGCCAGAGAATGTGTCGTCGACGACGGCACCCGGCGGTACATGGTGCGCGATGTGCCGGTACCCGATGGATATCTTGCGGCCGTCGCCCTGGCTGGCGGTGATACGTTCCAGATCGCGTACGGGCGCTGGCCGAAATGAAATCGTGAAACGAGCCGTACAATTCAGGCGAACAATCTTGCGGGTGACCCTTGACCATTCCCGTCCCGTACCTGATGGATTATGAACAGCAGGCCCGCGAGCGCCTGCCCGTGCCGGTGTGGAACTTCGTTGCCGGCGGCAGCGGCGCCGAACTGACCGTGGCGGCCAACACCCGCGCGTTCGACGAACAGGTGCGCATCGTGCCGCGGGTACTCGTCGATGTCTCTGGCTGTGAAACCGGCACCACGCTGCTGGGCGCGCCGTTGGCCATGCCGGTGGGCATCGCGCCGACGGCGTACCGCGATCTCGTCCATCCCGATGGCGAGATCGGCATGGCGAGCGCCGCCGGGGCCGCCGGCGCACTGTGCGTGGTCAGCATCTTCGCCAGCCGCCGCCTGGAGGAGATCGCCGCGGCCGCGAGCGGGCCGCTGTGGTTGCAGTTGTACTGGCTGCGCCGCCGCGACGTGCTGGTTGACCTGGTACGCCGCGCCGAGGCCAGCGGCTACCAGGCGATCGTGCTGACCGTCGACACGCCCCGCCTCGGCCAGCGGCTGCGCACCGTGCGTGACGGCTTCGCGCTGCCGCCCGGGATCGCGGCGGTCAACGTCGACGCGGCCGTGATGGCGGCGCCCGCGGTGGACGGCGCCACGGTGTTCGCCGCGCACGCCGACGTGGCCTTCGACCCGTCCGTGACCTGGGCCGACCTGGCCTGGCTGCGCGGCATCACCGACCTGCCGGTGCTGCTCAAGGGGGTGCTGAGCCCGCGGGACGCGCAACTGGCGGTCGAGCACGGCGCGGCCGGGATCATCGTGTCCAACCACGGCGGGCGGCAGGTGGACGGGGCGATCGCCAGCCTGCACGCGCTGCCCGGCATCGTCGACGCGGTCGCCGGGCGCTGCCCGGTGCTGCTGGACGGCGGGGTGCGCCGCGGCCGGGACGTGTTCGTCGCGCGGGCGCTGGGCGCCGACGCCGTCCTGCTCGGGCGCGCGGCGCTGTGGGCGCTGGCCGCCGCCGGCGCGGCCGGCGTCGAGGGGCTTCTTTTGGTGGTACGGGAGGAGCTGGCGAACCTGATGGCGCTGGCCGGCCAGCCTGGCCTCGACGGTCTCGACCGCTCGGCGGTCCGCGTCTGCGGCGGGTGGCCGCATGGTTGACCTGCTGCGCGACGAGCTGCACGCGTCGGTGACCGATCCGGTGGCGGCGTCGATGAACTTCCTCAACGAGATCGCCGGCCGGTATCCGGACGCCATCTCGCTGGCCGCCGGCCGGCCGTACGAGGGCTTCTACCGCACCGAGGACATCGGCCGCTACCTGGACATATACGCGGCCCACCTGGGCCGGCGGGGTGCCGGCGCCGAGGCGGTCCGGCGGACCCTGATGCAGTACGGGCGCACCAACGGGTTCATCAACGACCTGGTCGCGCGGCTGCTGGAGGTCGACGAGGGGATCCGGGTAGCGGCCGGTGCGGTGGCGATCACCACCGGCTGCCAGGAGGCCATGGTGATCGTCCTGCGTGGCCTGTTCCGCCCCGGCGACGTGCTGCTGGCCGCCGCACCCTGCTACGTCGGGATCACCGGGGCCGCGCGCCTGCTGGACATCGAGGTGGTACCGGTGCCCGAGGGCCCGGCCGGCCTCGACCCGGACGACGTTCTCACGGTGGCGCGGGAGGTACGCGCGACCGGCCGCCGCCCGCGCGCCCTGTACCTCGTCCCCGACTTCGCCAACCCGTCTGGCAGCTGCCTGTCCGTACCCCGGCGGCAGCGGCTGATCGAGGTGGCCGGGGCGGCCGACCTGCTCCTCCTGGAGGACGACCCGTACGGCCTGTTCGGTCTGGACGACACGGCCCGCCCCAAGCTCAAGGCGCTGGACCGCGACCACCGGGTGATCTACCTCGGCTCGTTCGCCAAGTCCTGCTTCCCCGGTCCCCGGGTCGGCTTCCTCGTCGCCGACCAGCCCGTGGTGGACGCGTCCGGACGGCGCACCCTGCTCGCCGACGAACTGTCCACGGTCAAGAGCATGCTCACGGTCAACACCTCGGCCATCGCCCAGGCGGTGATCGGCGGCATCCTCGTCGAGTCCGGCTGCAGCCTCCGTGCCGCGAACCGCGACAAGATCAGCTTCTACCGGCGCAACCTGACGTCGCTGCTCGCCGCCCTGGACCGGTACTTCCCCGCCGGGACCGTGACCTGGAACGTCCCGGCCGGCGGCTTCTTCGCGGTGCTCGCCACGCCGGTCCGCGCGGACATCGAGCTGCTCACCACCTCGGCCCGCGAGTACGGCGTGATCTGGACCCCGATGAGCTTCTTCTACACCGACGGCGGCGGCCAGCACGCGATCCGCCTGTCCTGCAGCTCCCTGCCACCGGACCAGGTCGACGAGGGCGTCCGCCGCCTCGCCAAACTCCTCACCGCACACACCTGACGGACCGCCCTACCCCGCCACGCCCCATCCCCGCCACGCCCCAGCAAGATCACCAGCCTTCAGAGGTGGGCGCGGAGGAAGGCGGCCGCGCGGGCGTGCGCCAGGCGGGCCGCGTCCAGGTCGCCGGGCATGCAGAAGAAGCCGTGCACCATCCCGTCGTACCGGGCGCCCGC
>JBBWZQ010000359.1:0-4144 GCA_039649115.1 Micromonosporaceae bacterium
CGTCACTCGGCTCCCGGGACAGCACGTGCACGAGATGCAGCCGCGCCGGGTACCGGTCCTTCAGGTCGGCCAGCTCCTCCGCGAACATCACCGATCGTGCATACCTGTTGCCGTACAGCAGGGTGACCCGGCTGCCCGGCTCGGTGGACAGCGCGGTGACCATCAGCGACAGGACCGGGGTGATGCCCGAGCCGGCCGCGGCGGCGGCGTAGTGCCGGCAACGCGCCGGATCGAACGCGGTGGTGAAGTGGCCCAGCGGCGGCAGGACGTCCACTGTGTCCCCGGGGCGCAGCACCGTGGCGGCATGGCTGGAGAAGGCGCCGCCGGGGATCTGCTTCACACCGATGCGCAGCCGGCCGGTCGCGGCCAGTTCCCCTGGCGTGGAACAGATCGAGTACGAGCGCCGCGCGCCGTCGCCATCCCCGGGTGCGCGCACGGTGACGTGTTGACCGGCGGCGAAGGCGAACGTGTCGCGCAGGCCCGCCGGTACCAGGAAGGTGATGGCGATGGCGTCGTCGGTGAGCCGGTCCACGGCCTCGACCGGCACGGCGTGGAACCCCGGTCGGCGCCGCACCGACCGCGTGATCGTCACGCTCACAGGGGTTTCACGCCCTCGAACGGTTCCCGGCAGACGCGGCAGCGCCACAGCGCCTTGCAGGCGGTGGCGCCGAACCGGGAGAGTTGTTCGGTCCGGCGCGATCCGCAGCGCGGGCACGCCGGCGGCAGTGCCAGTGTCACCGGCCCCGCGGGCCCGGGCGGCGCGATGCCGGCGGCGGCGAGCTTGGCGCGGCCGGCCTCACTGATCATGTCGGTGGACCAGGCCGGCTCCAGCACCGTGCGCACCACCGCACCGGAGAAGCCGGCGCGGTGCAGCGCGCCGAGGATGTCCGCGCGGATGACGTCCATCGCGGGGCAGCCCGAATACGTCGGGGTGATGCTCACCACGACCCCACCGGACCCGTCCTCGCGCACCTCGCGCAGGATGCCCAGCTCCTCGATGGTCAGCTCGCGGATCTCGGGGTCCACAATGGACGCCGCGACCGCCTGTGCGCTCACCACCGCGCACCCGGATGAGCCCGGTGCAGCACCTGCATCTCGCCGAGCAGGTAGGACAGGTGCTCGGTGTGCCGGCCGGCCCGGCCGCCGCGCGGCTGCCAGCCGGCGACACTTGCGGAGTCGGCTGCCGGTGACGTTCGACAGCCGCCGGCCGGCCGTCGCAGCGTCGCCTCCGCCAACACACCATCCACTGTAGAGAGCCAACCGTCGCGCAGGTCGCCGTGCCAGCCGAAGAGCTCGTGGCTGTACGGCCACAGCTCGTCGACGGCCGCCTGCATCCGCCGGCGCGACTCGTCCGTGCCGTCGCCCAGCCGGACCGTCCACAGTGAAGCGTGGTCGAGATGGTACGCGGACTCCTTGACCGCCTTGGCCGCGATGCCCGCCAGCCGTGCATCCTCCCCTGTGGACAGTCGCCGGTACAGCAGGACCTGGTAGGCGGAGAGGAACAGCAGCTTCGCGATCATCGTGCCGAAGTCGGCGTCGGGCAGCTCGACCAGCAGCACGTTGCGGAAGTCCCGGTCGTCGCGCAGGTAGGCCAGCGCGTCCTCGTCGCGGCCCAGGCCTTCCAACTCGCCCGCGTAGCCCAGCAGCAGCCGGGCCGCGCCGAGCTGGTCCAGCGCGATGTTGGCCAGCGCGACGTCCTCCTCCATCTCGGGCGCCCGGGCGCACCACGCCGCCAGCCGCTGCGCCTCGACCAGCGCGTCGTCCCCGAGGCCCAGCAGGTACTCGACCGTGGTCACAGGTGCGCCGCCCCGTCGGGGACCTGGTAGAAGGTCGGGTGCCGGTACACCTTGTCGGCGGCCGGGTCGAAGAAGGCGTCCTTCTCGTCGGGGCTGGACGCGGTGATCGCCGTCGCCGGCACCACCCAGATGGAGACCCCTTCCTGGCGCCGTGTGTACAGGTCGCGCGCGTTGCGCAGGGCCAGCTCGGCATCTGGCGCGTGCAGGCTGCCGGCGTGGGTGTGCGACAGGCCGCGGCGGGCCCGGATGAACACCTCCCACAGGGGCCATCCCTCAGACATGGCTCAGCTCCCGGCCGCGCTTCTTGGCGGCATGTGCGGCGGCGGCCTCGCGCACCCACGCGCCGTCCTCGTGCGCCTGGCGGCGGTTGGCCATCCGCTGCCGGTTGCACGGCCCGTCGCCGCGGATGACCCGCGCCAACTCGTCGTAGTCGGGCCGGGTGTAGTCGTACGACCCGCGCTCCGGGTTCCAGCGCAGGGCCGGATCGGGCAGCGTCAGGCCGAGTACCCCGCTCTGCTGCGCGCACATGTCGACGAACTGCTGCCGCAGATCGTCGTTGGAGAACCGCTTGATCTTCCAGGCCGTCGACTGGGCGGAGTGCGTCGAGTGCGCGTCCGGCGGGCCGAACATCGCCAGCGACGGGTACCACCAGCGGTCCACCGCGTCCTGCGCCATCGCCTTCTGCGCCTCGGTGCCGCGCGCCAGGGTGTGCAGGATCTCGAAGCCCTGCCGCTGGTGGAAGGACTCCTCCTTGCAGATGCGGATCATGGCCCGGGCGTACGGTCCGTACGAGCAGCGGCACAGGGGCACCTGGTTCACGATGGCCGCGCCGTCCACCAGCCAACCGATCGCGCCCATGTCGGCCCAGCTCAGCGTCGGGTAGTTGAAGATCGACGAGTACTTCTGCCGGCCTTCGAGCAACAGGTCGACCAGGGTCGAGCGGTCCACGCCCAGAGTCTCCGCGGCGGCGTAGAGGTAGAGCCCGTGCCCGGCCTCGTCCTGCACCTTCGCCAGCAGGATCGCCTTGCGCTTCAGGCTGGGCGCCCGGCTGATCCAGTTGGCCTCGGGCTGCATGCCGATGATCTCCGAGTGCGCGTGCTGGGCGATCTGCCTGATCAGCCCGCTCCGGTACTTTTCCGGCATCCAGTCACGTGGCTCGATCTTCTGGTCCGCCTCGATCACCGCGTCGAAGTACTCCGCACGCTCGTCGCCGGGCCCGACCGTACGCGCCGACGCGTCACGCAGCGCCTGCTCGGCCGCTGCCACCTGGTCGAGCAGGTCCGATCCATCGGGTGTGCCGTACACGCCACAAATGTTACAGCCACCAAGCAAATTTGTACTCCTCTGTAACAGCCGCCTGTCGTTTTGGTCGGTATGCCGTTGCCGCAGTACCGTGCCTTAGTCCCGCCCCCCGCCGGAGATTGGAGCCCGTCCCTCGTGCGCCCCCGCGTTGTCCTGCTGTTCTTCCTGGTCGCCGCCCTCGGCGCGGCCCTGCTCGCGGTGCCCGGCGCGCGTGCGAGCCTACGGGCGCTGGGCGCGCACCGGCGCGCGGCGGCGACCGGCGCGGCCACCCAGGAGTACGGCTTGAAGATCGCGGAGCAGGCCGCCCCGCCCGCGCCGACCCTGCACGCCGCCCCCGTCACGATCGGCACGCCGACCGCCTTCGCCGGCTGGGCACTGCTGGACCGCAAGACCGGCGCGATCAGCGGCTCGGCGAACTTCCGAACGGGTCGCAACACGACCGAATCGATGATCAAGGCGTGGATCGTCTCGGACCACCTGCGCACCCACCCGAACGCCACCTCCGCCACCCTCCAGGAACTGCGGCTCGCGATCATCGACAGCAACGACAAGGTGGCGCAGAAGTACTACCGGCTCGATGGCGGCAACGCGGTCATCCAGCGCCTGATCTCCATCTGCGGGCTCAAGCACACCACGATCACCAGCGGCTGGTGGAGCATGACGCAGATGCCGCCGGAGGACGCGGTACGGTACGGCGCGTGCGTGGCCGGCGGCACGGCCGCGGGTCCGAAGTGGACCGGCTGGGTACTCGACACCATGCGCAAGGTGCGTGGCGGAGTCAGCGACCAGCCGGTCAACCAGACGACCGGCGGGGGCCGCTGGGGGATCATAGACGGCCTGCCCGGTGCGCTGGCCCGGCAAGTGTCGATCAAGAACGGCTGGACCTTCATCTACGCCGACAACCTCTGGCACGTGAACTGCCTGGCGATCCTGCCCGGCGCGGTGCTGTCGGTGATGATGCGGTATGCGGCGCCGGTGAGCCCGACCGGCCTGAAGGTGGGCGCCGGGATCTGCGCCTCGGTCGCCCGGCAACTGGTCTACACCCC
>JBBWZQ010000380.1:0-8758 GCA_039649115.1 Micromonosporaceae bacterium
GGGCTAATCGTGCAACCAGCGGCCGACCAGCCGCTCCAGCTCCTCGTCGTCCAGGCCGTGGTCGAGCCCGAAACCCCGCCAGTCGGTGGCCGTCATGGCGATCCGCAGCGGCACCCCGAAGCCCTGAACCAGGCTCTTGACCAGCAGGCCGTCGCTGGACTCCTCACCGGTCAGGGCCTCGTAGCAGCGGTACACGTCCGCCGCTGAGCCGGCCGTCTCGGAGGCGCGTTGCATCCTCTCGATGAGCAGGCTGAGCTCAACCACGGTAGAAGATCACCTGCACCTTCGTGTACTCACCGGGCGGCCCTTGCGGAGGACTGACGAAGACCGGCCTGGTGAACCCGGCACGCGCGGCCATTTTACCGGTGAACGTGTTGAGGACCGCCTCCTCGGGCGTCAACAGGTTCTGGATGCCGGCGTTGAAGGAATCCAGGTTGTCGGCCAGATCGCCGTCCTTGCCCCGGGTCCACGAGCCGCCGATGCCGCCGGGTGGTGGTGGAGCAGGTGGCCCGGCAACACCCCACGGTGGCGGTGGCGTGGGTGGATTCCGGGTACGAGCGCTACCGATTCGCTCCCACCCGCAGGGTCCACATCCCGAAGAAGAACGGGAAGACCCGCCCGTTGGGGCTGCCGACCTGGTCGGACAAGCTCGTCGGGATCCGGCGGTCAAGGGAGATCAGGGCCGGTTCCCCTCCCATGCGGGAAGGTCACCGCGACCAACGGCCGCGGCCGGACAGCTGACTCCCGGCGAGCACGCCGACACCTATAGCGATGGCATCGAGTTCCTTGCGGCGAGGACGGCGCCGATCATCCCGGCATTGTCGTCGAGCATGGCGGTCCGGGTCTGGCCTCGGTGCCAGTGGAGCGTGTCGGCAGCCGACAGGTACGCGTCGCGGATGGCGCCGGGCCGGGCGATGATCCCGCCGCCGAGGACGAGGAGGTGCGGGGCTATGACGGCGCACAGCACGTCCAATCCGCGGGCGAAGAGGTGGGCGTGGTGGTGGATGATGTATTGGGCCCGCCGGTCGCCGGTCGCCGCGGCGTGGGCCAGTGCGGCCGCGCCGGGTTGACCGCCGGCCACTGTCCGGCCGGTTGCGCCGCGTGGGTTCACGGCTGCCTCTCGCGCGGCCGCGGCGTTGAGGGCAGTTCCGCCCGAGAGCCGCTCCCAGCAGCCTCGCTGCCCGCAGCGGCATGGTGGCCCCTTCGGGTCGAGTGGGATGTGGCCGATCTCGCCGCCGTGGCCCGTGCCGGTACGCAGCTGGCCATCGATGACGATACCGCCGCCGATCCCCGTGCCGACGGTCACGACGAACACGGTTCCGGTCGTCATGCCGGACCCCGCGCCGAGCTGCGATTCCGCCAGTGCGGCGGCGCGGGCATCGTTGATGACCACGACCGGGCAGCCGGTCGCGGCGTGGAGTTCCGACTGGTAGTTGATTCCGTCGAGGCACAGGTTGGCGGACCAGGTGAGGACGCCGGCGGTGACCGTACCGGCGACGGCGAGCCCGATCGACTCGATCCGATCGTTCGGGTGGGCCCGCAGGAGTTCGGTGGCGATGGCGGTGGCAGCGAGGCGCCGGCCGGGGATGTCGTCGGGGAGCTTGCGGTGGATGGCTGCGGTGGTGGTCCCGGCGGTGTCGATGATGGCGGCGCGGATGTGCGTCGCACCGAGGTCGATGCCGATGCTGGGCCCCGGTGTGGCCTGCCGCGTCATACCAGCACCGGCGCTTGGGGATAGTCGGCGGTGATGGTGGCTGACGTGCGGTACTGCCGCCAGGCGGCGGCGAGCCGGCGGATGCCTTCGTCGAAGATCTCGGGCGGCCTGGCGTACACCAGCCGGACGTGGTCGTCCGTATTTCGTTGTGGGGAAAGCAACGCGCCGGGTACGACCGCGACTCCGAGCCGGGTGGCGACTTCGGCGAACGCGGTGGCGGTACCGAAGGGCAGGCGCAGCCAGAGGCTGAGGCCGCCGTCGGGCGGTTGCCAGGAGAAGTCGGGCAACGCGTCGGCGCGGGCGAGTACGGCACCGGCGTGTGCCAGGCAGGTATTCAGGGTTTCCAACCGGTCGGCACGGACCTGATCCTCGTGGTCGAGCAGGCGTACTGCCAGGAGCTGGTCGAGCAGTGGTGAGCCGAGGTCGGCGCGTGCCTTGGCCCGGGTCAGGGTGGCGATCAGCGTTGCGGGGCCGCGGATCCAGCCCAGACGAAGCCCGCCCCAGTGCAGCTTGGTGAACGATCCGACGGTGACGAGGTTCCCGCCCGGTGCGTACGCGGCCAGCGGCGGCGGCGCCGGTTGGAAGGTGAGACCTGCCTGGCTGGTGTCATCGATGACCAGCGTCGTGGTGCGGTCGGCGAGTGCGCGGGCCAGCCGCGCGCGGTTCGCCGTGTCGAGAACCCGGCCGTGCGGGCCCAGGGTGGGCATGAGGTAGGCAAGACGGGCCTGGTACCGGTCGATGAGGGGGACGAGTCCGGTCGGGTCGCTGGCCGCCGGCTGGGTGGCGCGGATCGCGACGGGCAGGTCGTGCAGGATGTCCAGGACGCCGGGGCTGGTGGGGTCTTCGACAACTGCCGTGTCCCCGGCGTGCAGGGCATGCGCGCACAGCAGTGACAGCGCCTGCTGGTCGCCGGTGGTGATCAGGATCTGGTCGGGCGTGGTCGGCAGGTTCTGCGCGGTGAGCATCCTGGCCAGCGCCTGGCGCAACTCGGGCAGGCCGGCGGGTATGTACCCGGCGGTGTCGAGCATCGCGGTGGTGCGCTGGTCGGGGGGACCGGCCAGAAGTTCCCGGAAGAGCCGGTGAGCGGGGAGCGCCGCGGTGGCGAGGTCGATCAGCGCGGTCGCGTCGCGCAGCGCGGCGACTCTCAGCGCCTCGCGCGGTGCCTCGCGGTCGGCGTGGCGGGGGGCGCCCCGCACCCAGGTGCCGCTGCCCTGGCGGCTGTCGACGAGGTTGCCGTCCCGCAACTGCGCGTAGGCGGCCACCACGGTGCTGCGCCCGATGGCCAGGCGCTTGGCCAGTGTCCGCTCGGGTGGCAGCGCGGCACCGGGCGGGATGTCGCCGCGCTCGATGGCCGCCCGGATCGCCGCCGCGAGACGCCCGTACACGGGGCCCGGACGGGTTGACCACTCGCCCAGCGCGTCGTGGATCTGCACCGCCACCCCAATCCAATATCGGGTTGATTGGCTCTTTATCGTTCGTGGTTTCGGATCCATATTGGATTCCAACGGGGGAATGTGTCAACCAATGACCAGGATTGGATGGGAGGTGGGCCAGTGCGGCTCGGATTGGTTGGTCTGGGGCGGATGGGCGGGCCAATGGCGCGGCGTCTCGTCGAGGCGGGACATGAACTGATCGGTTGTGACCGCGAGCCCGCCGCGATCGACCGGGTTCGCGAGGCCGGCGTCAAGGCCGTCGGCGACGTGGCTGGACTGGTCAAGGCGTTGCCCGCACCGCGCGTGGTGTGGCTGATGCTCCCCGCCGGCGCGGTCACCGGTCAGGTGCTGGATGAACTCGTCGGGCTTCTCGCCCCTGGTGACCTGGTGATCGACGGTGGCAACAGCGACTGGCGGGAAGCCGGCGCACGGGCCGCCCGGCTGGGCGCGGCCGGGGTCCGGTTCCTGGACGTCGGCGTCAGCGGCGGCCAGTGGGGTTGGCGGCACGGGTACGGGATCACGGTTGGCGGCACGGCCGAGGACGCCGGGCAGGTGTGGCCCGTGCTGCGGGCGTTGGCGGCCCCGGCGGCGCTGGCCAGGGTCGGCGGTACCGGGGCCGGGCACTTCGCCAAGGCCGTACACAACGGCGTCGAGTACGGGCTGATGCAGGCGTACGCCGAGGGGTTCGCGCTGCTGTCCGCGCACGGGGACATCGACCCGTTGACCGTGCTGCGGGTGTGGCAGGCCGGCTGCGCGGTGCGGTCGTTCCTGCTCGAACAGACCGCGGAGGCGCTCGCCGCCGATCCCGGCCTGGACGGCGTGGGCCGCCGGGTCGCGGACAGCGGCATGGGTCGGTGGACCGCCGAGGAGGCGATCCGGCTGGGTGTGGCCACCCCGGTGCTCACGGCAGCGCTGCAGGCCCGCTTCAGCAGCCGGGACGACGTACAGCCGGCCAACCGGCTGCTGGTCGCCGCACGCGGGCAGATCGGCGGTCACCGTACCCATGGATGAATGTGTGGATGGGCGGCCGCGCACCGACGTGCGTGCGTTGACCGACCAGGTGCTGGGCGAACTTCAGGCGGTCCTGCACGCGGTCGACCCCGACGCGGTCGCCGGACTGCTCGACAGCCTGGCGTCGGCGCGACGGGTGTTCCACGCGGCGCAGGGCCGCTCCGGCCTGGTCGCCCGCGCCTCCGCCATGCGCTGGATGCACCTGGGCCGCACCGTGTACGTGGCGGGGGAGACCCTCACCCCTGCCATCGCCGAGGGTGATCTGCTGGTGTGCCTGTCCGCCAGCGGCCGCACCGCGACGACGCTGCACCACGCCGCGACCGCGCGGGCGGCCGGGGCACGGGTGGCCGCGCTGACCAGCCGGCCGGACAGTCCGCTGGCCGGCGCCGCAGACGTGGTCGTGGAGGTGCCGGCGCGCACCACCGTACCCAGCGCGCAGCATGCCGGGTCCCTGTTCGAACAGGCCTGCCTCGTCCTCGGCGACCTGCTGTGCCTGGCATACCAGCGCCAGCACGGCACCGCCGATGCCGAACTCGACCGCCGCCACGCGAACCTGCTATGAGCGGTCCGCCCGACCTCGCCCCGCTGCCCGCCGCGCCGCTTGCCGCGGCCGCCGGCACCGCCGAGCTCGCGCGCGAGCTGGCGGACGCGGGCGTGGACGTCATCGTCGCGTACCACTCCAGCCCGCTGCGCCACCGTGGCCTGCCCTCGGTGACCGGCCTGCTGCCCTGGGCCAACGCCAACGAGATGACCCTCGACCTGGTACCCGAGATCGTGACCGCCGCCGCATCACGGCCGGTCCTCGCGACGGTGTGCGCGAACGACGCGCTGCGTCCGGCATCGGCGATGCTGGCGGAGTTGGCGCGGCACGGCGTCACCGGGGTGCTCAACGCGCCGACCGTCGGCCTGCTCACCGGCCCGGTCCGTCACGCCATCGAGAGCGCCGGCCTGGGCTTCCAGCGCGAGATCGACCTGATGAGGCTGGCCCGGGACCAGGGCATGCGGGCCTGGGGCTACGCGTTCACCGCCCGGCAGGCCCGCGACCTGGTCCGCGCCGGGGCGCAGACGGTCATCGCGCACCTCGGCATCACCGGCACCGGTGGCGTCGCGGCGCGGGTCGCCCGGACGCTGGCCGCCGTCGACCGGGCCGCGCGCCTCGCCGACCCGACGGTACGGGTGCTGGCGCACGGCGGACCCATCAGCGACCCCGCTGCCTTCACCGCCGTACGCCACTTCGCCCGGCACGCCGAACCGGGCCGCTGGGGCTTCTTCGGCGCTTCCGTCTTCGCACAGGCCGGCGACGTCCGCCAGGCCGTATCGCGGTGGCGTGCCGTCCTGTAGCACGCCGACCGTCCACACCCCGCCAAGGAGGTACCCGTGAGAATCGCCACGCTCACCGTCGTCGTGCTCGGCGTGTTGGCGTCGACCCTGCCCGCCTGCGCCGCCGGCCCCGGAATCCTCCCCGTCCTGGCCGCGCCCGCCGTGATCGCCATCGCGTTCCAGTTGCTGAACCACCGGTTCCTGGCCCCGATCAACCTCACCAACCTGTTGCTCCAGGTCACCTCGACCGGCCTGATCGCGCTCGGCATCTACCTGGTGCTGCTGATCGGCGAGATCGACCTCTCGGTCGGCTCGGTCGGTCTCCCGGCGCGGCCGCCAGCCGGCGGTCGCACCATGACCGCGGCAGGCCGGGGTTCCCCGGCCGTGTTCTGGCAGGCTGGTCACGGCCCGACCGGCCAACTCGGAGGTGCGAGATGAACCAGCGTGCGCTGGCGTTGGACGAGGTCGCCGCCTGGTCCGGCCCGCCGCTGATCCTCTTCGTCGGCGTCGACACCGGTGGATCGCTCGTGCATCCTGTCTTCGGACGGTGGGCCGAGGCGCTCGGGCAGCCGTGGATCCTGCGCGGAGTCGACCTGCCAGCCGACACCCCGGCCGGGACGTACCTCCGTCTGGTCGAGACCATGCGTGCCAATCGGCTGGTACACGGCGCGATCGTCACCGCACACAAGCTGCGCCTGTACCGCGCCTGCGCGTCTGCCCTGACCCGCCGGGACCGGCTGGTCGACCTCACCCACGAGATCAACACTCTCACCACCGTCGACGGCACCGTCACCGGCGACGCCCGGGACGCCGTGTCGCTGACCCATGTCCTGCCCACCGTGCCGCGGCACCACACCGGTGGGCGCCTCGACGGCCTGCACCTGCTGTGCCTCGGCTCCGGCGGCGCCGCCACCGCGCTGCTGCTCGCCCTGCACCTCGACCCCACCACCGGTCGACCGCGCGCCGACCTTCCCGCGCACACCACGTTCACCGACACCGACCCGGACGCTCTCGACGCGTTACGCGCCGTTGCCCAGCGGGCCGGCATCCAGCCCGCGCGACTGTCCTACGCACACGTGCACGACCGGACCGGCAACGACGCCCTCGTCGCCAGCCTCCCCGCCCCGGCCTTGGTGATCAACGCAACCGGACTCGGCAAGGACACACCCGGCAGCCCACTGACCCACGACGCACCACTGCGACCCGGCACGGTGGCCTGGGACTTCAACTACCGCGGCGACCTGACCTTCCTTCGGCAGGCGAGGGCGGCGGGCGCCACCACGGTGGACGGCTGGGACTACTTCGTCGCCGGGTGGGCCGGCGGCCTGACCGCCATCGCCGGTACCCCGCTCACCAGCGACCTGCTCACCCGACTCTCCCGGGCCGCGGCCGGGTACCGGCCATCCACCCCACGACAGGACGTGATCCCGTGACCGAGGACGGCACCCCGTTCCGCATCGAGGTTTCCGACGCCCAGTTGGCGGACCTGCGCCGGCGGCTGGCCGCCACCCGGTGGCCGGAGGCCGAGACCGTACCGGACTGGTCGCAGGGAGTACCCCTGACCTACCTGCGAGACCTGTGCGGCTACTGGGCGGACCGGTACGACTGGCGGGCGACCGAGGCGCGGCTCAACGCGTTGCCGCAGTCCCGTGTGATCGTGGACGGGCTCGGCATCCACGTCGTGCACGTGCGGTCACCGCATCCCGACGCGCTCCCGCTGGTCGTCACGAACGGCTGGCCCGGCTCGCTCGCCGAATACCTCAAGGTGATCGGCCCGCTCACCGACCCCACCGCGTACGGCGGGAACCCGGCCGACGCGTTCCACCTCGTGCTGCCCTCCCTGCCGGGCTACGGGTTCAGCGACAAGCCCACCGGTGCCGGCTGGGGCGTGCGGCGTACCGCCGCGGCGTGGATCGAGCTGATGCGCCGGCTCGGCTACACCCGCTACGGTGCGCATGGCAGCGACTGGGGGAACAGCGTCACCACCGCCATCGGCCAGCAGGATCCGCGTCACGTGGTGGGTATCCACCCGGTGCCACCCATCGCGGCCCCCGACCCGGCCACCTTCGACACCCTCACCGACACCGAACAGGCAAGCCTCGCGGCCCTGGAACGCGCGCGGGACCACGAGTCCGGCTACTCGGCCGAACAATCCAGCAAGCCGCAGACCATCGGCTACGCCCTGGTCGACTCGCCCGTCGCGCTGTGCGCCTGGATCGCCGAGAAATACTGGTCCTGGACCGACCACGACGGCGACCTGGACAGCGTCGTCACCCGCGACGAACTGCTCGACACCGTCATGCTCTACTGGCTGCCCGCCACCGGCGCGTCGTCGGCCCGGATGTACTGGGAGAGCTTCGCCCAGGTGTCCGGCTGGTTCATGTCCTCCACAGTGGACACTGTCGACGTGCCGGCCGGCTGCTCCATCTTCCCCAAGGACGTACCCCGGCCGTCCCGCCGTTGGGCCGCGCGCCGGTACACCGACATCCGCTACTGGAAGGAACTGGACCGGGGCGGGCACTTTCCCGCGCTGGAGTGCCCCGACGTCTTCGTCGACGAACTGCGCGCCTTCTTCAGGCTGGTCCGCGGATGACCGTGTGGGGTGCCAGTTCGCCGTTCCGTGGTTGTCGGGTGCTTGAGTAAGCCTGCCGCTGCGGGATCGGTCTCGGGTGCGGGTCTAGGGTCGCGACGATAGGGGCACGTGTTCAGCACGAACCCAACGGCTGTACTCGCAGAACTCAAGCGGCAAGACGGTACTCGTGGATCAGACCGCCGAGCACGTCGACTCGGTGGACCGGTGACTCGCCACCCGGCTCGACCAGCGTCAGCCGAGGGACCGGGCGCGGAGGTTGCAGGTCCAGGCTTCGGTGGGGCCGTGCGGCGTTGTAGTGACGTAGGTAGGCTGTCAGCACCCGATCCAACTGGCCTTGATTCCAGATCAGTGTCCAATCCAGACACTCGGTATCGCCCTCCACGAAGTGGTACCGCGCGTCCGAGTCGTACGAATGCGTCACCGGCCCGTACTTGGAATAGTTGTCCACGCCGACCTCGTGGCCGCTGAGTCTGCAGGAAAGTTTGATCTGGAACCAGGCACACCTCGTGCACGCCCCACGCGAGTACGAACTTCACTATAACCGCCACCAGCCCATGGAGGCGTCTCGAACGCCCTGCCACTTCACCCACTCCCGCAGCAGATCACCGATCCGGACCAACTCGCCCGACTCGACGTCCGGCGGCGGGATCCGACTCGGCGGTCTCCTCCGCCGGCTCCGGACCCGCC
>JBBWZQ010000410.1:0-22193 GCA_039649115.1 Micromonosporaceae bacterium
GTGACCAGCCGCAGCCTGATCGCGTTGATCGAGCCGGGCAGTTGCTTCGCCGGATCGCTGCTGGAGCTGGCGCTGGCCGCGGACCGCTCGTACCACCTGTCTGGCGTGTTTGAGGACATCGCCCCCGACGCCGATCCGCCCGCGATCACCGTCGGGCCGATGAACCTGGGACCGCTGCCGATGGGCAACGACCTGACCCGGCTGGCGACCCGGTTCTTCGGCGACGCCGACGGCCTGGCCGCCGCGCAGGCCGCGGCCGGCCAGTCCGTTGGGGCGCAGGAGGCGGAGAGGCTTGGGCTGGTGACCTTCGCGCCGGACGACATCGACTGGGCGGAGGAGGTGCGTATCGCCATCGAGGAGCGGTCCAGTTTCAGCCCGGACGCGTTGACCGGCCTGGAGGCCAACTTCCGGTTCGCCGGGCCGGAGACGGTCGAGACGAAGATCTTCGGCCGGCTGTCCGCCTGGCAGAACTGGATTTTCCACCGCCCCAACGCGTCCGGGCCGGACGGTGCGCTGCGCCGGTTCGGCACCGGGCAGCGTGCCGGGTTCGACCGGAAGCGAGTGTGAGTATGACGACGGCCGACTACACGGAGAAGATTCCGAACAACGTCGAGCTGCGGGAGGACCGGCGGCTGCAGCGGGCCTTGGAGTCGTGGCAGCCCAACTTCCTGCACTGGTGGGAGTCGATGGGTCCGACGCTGCCCACCCAGGATGTGTACCTGCGCACCGCGGTCAACGTGGGGCGGGAGGGGTGGGCGCATTTCGACCACGTGGCGATGAAGGACTACCGGTGGGGCATCTTCCTGGCCGAGCGGGACCGGGACCGGCGCGTCGCGTTCGGGCAGCACAAGGGCGAACCGGTGTGGCAGAAGGTGCCCGGCGAGTACCGGGCGGACCTGCGGCGGCTGATCGTCGTCCAGGGTGACACCGAACCGGCGTCGGTGGAGCAGCAGCGCAACCTGGGCGCCACCGCGCCGAGCCTGTACGACCTGCGCAACCTGTTCCAGGTCAACGTCGAGGAGGGGCGGCACCTGTGGGCGATGGTGTATCTGCTGCACGCCTACTTCGGGCGGGAAGGCCGGGAGGAGGCGGAGGAGTTGCTGCACCGCAACTCGGGCAGCGCATCGTCGCCCCGGATCCTGGGCGCGTTCAACGAGGAGACCCCGGACTGGTTGTCGTTTTTCATGTTCACCTATTTCACCGACCGGGACGGCAAGTACCAGTTGGGCACGCTGAAGGAGTCGGCGTTCGACCCGCTGTCGCGTACGTGTGAGTTCATGCTCAAGGAGGAGTCGCACCACATGTTCGTCGGTACCACCGGTATCGACCGGGTGGTGGAGCGCACCGTGCAACTGATGTTCGAGCACGACACCGACGACGTGGGACCGCACGGCGGCATCCCGCTCCACGTGCTCCAGAAGTACCTGAACTTCCACTACTCGGTATCGCTGGACCTGTTCGGCTCGGACACGTCGACCAACGTGGCCAACTACTTCACCACCGGGCTGAAGGGCCGGTGGTCGGAGGAGCGCCGCGCCGACGACCACCGGCTGACCGACGACTCCATCATGGTCGACGCGGTCCTCGACGGGCAGATCGGGCAGACCGAAGTCGCCGCCCTGGTCGGACTCAACACCGACCTGCGCCGCGAATACGTCAGCGACTGCCAGAACGGCGTCAACCGGTGGAACAAGATCCTGGAGGGCGCCGGCCTGCCGCAGCGGCTGCGCCTACCGCACGCCGCGTTCAACCGGCGGGTCGGCGCGTTCGCCGGCATCGAGGCCAGCCCGGACGGCGAGCTACTGTCCACCGAGGACTGGGAGCGGAGCAAGGGCCGGTGGCTGCCGACAGATCTGGACAAGACCCACGTCCGGTCGCTGATGCGGCCGGTACACGAGCGCGGCAAGATCGCCGCATGGATCGCGCCGCCCCGGCAGGGCATCAACGGCAAACCGTTCGACTACGACTACGTCCACCTCACCTGAACCGGGGCGGTGCGCCATGACCGACAAGCGTGGCCTTGCTGGTCCGGCCCAAGTGCCAGACCACGAGGACTTGTTCAACGCCAGCACCTACCTGCTCGACCGGCACCTGTCCGCCGGGTACGGCAACCGCGTGGCGCTGACCGGTGCACCGGGTGAGCTGACCTACGCCCAGTTGCACAACCAGGTTCTGCGCACTGCCGGCGGGTTGTGCCGCGCCGGACTGCAACCCGAGCAGCGGCTGCTGATGTTCATGTCCGACACCCCCGAGTTCGTCACGGTCTTCCTCGCCGCGCTGCGTATCGGCGCGGTGCCCGTGCCCGTGTCCACCATGCTGCACGCCGACGGGCTGGCCGGGCTGCTGCGCGACTCCCGGGCCCGGTACCTCGCCGTCACCGCCGAGTTCACCGACCTCGCCGCGGTCGCGGCGGCGGACGCGCCCGAACTCCTGGGCATTCTCGGCCCGGCACAGTTCGACGAGTTCGCCGGCGCCGCGCCGCACGCCGCGGTATACCCGACGGTGGCCGACTCGCCAGCGTTCTGGCTCTACACCTCGGGCACCACCGGCAAGCCGAAAGGCGCCATGCACCGGCACGGCTCCATCCACACGGTCTGCGAGACGTACGGCAAGCAGGTGCTCGGCATCCGACCGGAGGACCGGTGCCTGTCGGCCGCCAAGGCGTTCTTCGCATACGGCCTGGGCAACTCGCTGCTGTTCCCGCTGTCGGTCGGTGCTACCGCCATACTCGCACCGTCACCGTCCAGACCAGACACTCTTGCCGAGTGTGCGCAGAAGTACGGAGCCACGCTGTTTTTCGCCGGCCCCACGTTCTTCGCCAACATGCTGCGCGCCGGGCTGCCCGCCGACGCCCTGGCCGGGGTGCGGCTGGCCGCTTCCGCCGGTGAACCGCTGCCCGCCGAGCTGTACCAGCGGTGGACCAGGCACTTCGGCGTGGACATCATCGACGGCATCGGCATGACCGAGATGCTGCACATCTTCCTGTCCAACCGGCCCGGCCAGGTGCGCCCCGGCACCACCGGCGTCGCCGTGCCCGGGTACGACCTGCGCATCCTCGACGACAGCGGGCAGGAGGTGCCATCCGGCACGCCGGGCACCCTGTTCGTCCGGGGCGAGTCCACCGCCACCGGCTACTGGTCCCGGTACGCCACCTCGCGGCAGGTGTTCCAGGGCGAATGGCTGCGCACCGGCGACACCTACATCCGCGACGCCGACGGCTACTACACCTGTCTGGGACGCTACGACGACGTGCTGAAGGTCAGCGGCATGTGGGTGGCACCGTCCGAAGTGGAGAACCGGCTGCTCGTCCACGATGCCGTGGCACAGGCCGTCGTGGTGGCCGCACCCGACACCGACAGGCTGGACAAGCCGGTCGCCTTCGTCATCCTGAAGACCGGCCACCAAGCGACGGAGGACGAGCTCATCGCGTTCTGCCGGGAAGGCATCGAGTCCTTCAAACGCCCGCGCAAGGTCGCCTTCGTCGACGAGTACCCCGCCACCGCCACCGGGAAGATCCGGCGCGTCGAACTGCGCGCCACCGCCGAACTGCTGCTGCGCGGGCCCGGCGGTTCGCCGGAGGTCGTCGGCGGGTGAACACCTGCCGCCGGCGCGACAGGAACACCCGGTGACCCGCGGCGGATCGGCTACGAGACCGTAGGCGTCACCAACAGCGCGGCCACGTGCGGTGTCGTCGCCTGCGCCGGCCGGTGCCGGTCCGGTACGGTGATGGCACGGGGTGGAGGTGCCGTGCCGGTGCAGCGGGTGGCGCAGCGACGCCGGTGGGCGCAGTGCCTGCCGGTACTGGTGGCGCTGCTGCTCGCGTTCGGGACGGCGGCCGTCAGCCACGACAGCACCCAGACCTCCGGGTCCCGCCAGGTCGGGACGGCGCTCACCGGCCTGGCGGCATCGATACGCCCGGCGGACACCGGTAGCCATCCCCAGGCGCGGCCGCTCGCCCAGCGGGTCGAGCCGCAGGCGGTCTGGCTGCTGGCGGCCATCGGGCACCGGGCATACCGGTTGGCGGCGCCCAGCAGCCGGTGGGCGAGCACGGCCGTCGCGGCAACAGCCGGCGCCAGTGCGCAGGGCGGCACACATCGGGGTCGGGGTCCGCCCGTACGGGTGTGACTGCGACGTCCTGACCCCGATTTCGGCACCGTCGCCGGGTTCGCCCGGAGCGGCATGCCGCTGCCCGTAAGGAGAACTCTTCGTGTCGCACGCTACTGCCGTGCGCGCGGTCCTCGCTCTTGTCGTGCTCGTCGTGTCCGGGTGGCTCGTCGCCGCCCGGCCGGCACGGCTGGGGCTGGATCTGCGTGGCGGTACTCAGATCGTGTTGGAAACCCGCGACGGTGAGCTGGCCAAGGCCACCGCGAAGACCACCAACGACGCGCTGGAGGTGTTGCGCCGGCGCGTCGACGAGTTGGGCGTGTCCGAGCCGACTCTGGCCCGCTCCGGCGATCGGCGCATCATCGTCGAACTGCCCGGTGTCACCGACCCCCGCAAGGCCCTCGACGTCATCGGCCGCACCGCCCAGCTGACGTTCCGGCCGGTGCTCGGGGTAGCCAGCGACCCGGTGCGCACCTCACCCGACCCGGCTGGCGCGGCACCCCACCCGGGTGCCACCGCTGCGCCGGGCCACCCGGGCGAGCTCGTCCTCGCCGACGAACACGGGCAGCGGCTGCGGCTGGGCCCGGCGGCACTGTCCGGCCAGCAGATCCGCGGCGCACAGGGGAATGTCAACGAGCTGGGCGCGTGGCAGGTGAAAATCGACTTCGCCGGGACCGGCGGACCCGCCTGGCAACAGCTGACCGGACAGGCCGCGTGCGCCCCGGACGGCGACCCGACCCGCCGGGTGGCGATCGTGCTGGACGACAAGATGATCTCCTCGCCGCAGGTCGAGCAGACCGTCGCCTGCCACGTCGGGATCACCGGCGGCTCGACCGTGATCACCGGCTCGTTCACCGCCCAGCAGGCCAGGGACCTGGCGTTGCTGGTCCGCGCCGGAGCACTGCCGGTACCGGTCGAGATCGTCGAGCAGCGCATCGTCGGGCCGACCCTCGGCCAGGCCGCGATCGATGCCTCCGCGATGGCCGCGCTCATCGGCATGGTCGCGACGATCGGGTACATCGTCGCCGTGTACCGCGTCGTCGGCGGCCTCGCCGCCCTCGCCCTGCTCGCCTACGGGCTGATCTCCTACGCGGCCCTGCTGGCCATCGGCGCGACGCTGACCCTACCCGGCCTGGCCGGCTTCGTCCTCGCCATCGGCATGGCCGTGGACGCCAACGTCCTGGTGTTCGAACGCGCCCGCGAGGAGTACGCCGCCGGGCGGCGCACGCTGCGCACCGCCATCCGGGCCGGTTTCGCCAACGCCTGGTCGGCGATCCTCGACTCCAACGTGACCACGCTGCTCGCCGCCGGTCTGCTGTTCTACCTCGCCGCCGGCCCGGTACGCGGCTTCGGCATCACGTTGATCATCGGGGTGCTCGCGTCGATGTTCACGACGCTCGTCCTCACCCGGGTACTCGCCCACGCGCTGCTCAACCGGCGCTGGTTGGCCGCCCGGCCCCGGTGGAGCGGCCTGGCGAATGTCGGCCGGGTGCGTCGCACCCTGGAGCGGCGCAACCCGGACCTGATGCGCCGCCGCCGGCTGTGGTTCGCCGTGTCCGGGGTCGCCGTGCTGCTCGCGGTGACCGGGATCGCGGTACGCGGGCTCGACTTCGGGGTGGAGTTCACCGGCGGCCGGCTGGTCGAGTACCACACCAGCCAGTCGATCCCGGTCGAGACCGCCCGCGCCGCCGTCGCGGGTACCGGCCTGTCCCGCGCGGTGGTCAACGAGTCCGGTGACCGTACGATCTCGGTGCGCTCCGGCGACCTCGACGACGCGGCGGAGCAGCGGGTCCGGACCGCGCTCGCCGCCGCCGAGGGGGGCGGTGCCGTCGACCGGCTCCGCGACGAGAAGATCGGCCCCAGCCTCGGCAACGAACTGCGCCGCAAGGCCGTCGTCGCGCTCGCGATCGCCCTCGCCGCCCAACTGGCGTACCTGGCGATCCGGTTCCGCTCGCGGTGGGGCGCCGCCGCCGTCCTCGCCATGGTCCACGACGTGGTCATCCTCGTGGGCGTGTTCGCCTGGCTGGGCAAGCCCGTCGACGGCATCTTCCTGGCCGCCCTGCTGACCATCATCGGCTACTCGGTCAACGACTCGGTCGTCGTCTTCGACCGCATCCGTGAGCTGGTCCGCGGCGCGAAGGCGCGGCGCCCGCAGCGGCGGCCCGGGTTCGCCGACCTCGCCAACACCGCCTGCCTGCAAACCGTGCCGCGCACCGTCAACACCGGCCTCGGCGCCGTGTTCATCCTCATCGCCCTGGCGCTGCTGGGTGGCGATTCACTGGTCGACTTCGCCGTCGCCCTGCTGGTCGGCATCCTCTCCGGCACGTACTCGTCGGTGTTCGTGGCCACGCCACTGGCGATCGCGTTCGAGAACCGGCCCGGCGGGCTGGGCGGCGCCCGCCCCGCTGCGCCGGATCGCCCGCGAAAGCGCCACGACAGCAGCGCGGCCGGCCGGCCCGGTTGATGCGCCGGCCCAGGACGCCGCTGCCAGGCACCGATCAGCAACGGGGTCGGGCGGCCGGGTCAGCGGGGCAGGGCGCGGGCGAACGCGCGCAGGTCGCCGACGAACAGGTCGGGCTGCTCCATGGCGGCGAAGTGGCCACCCCGGTCGAACTCGCTCCATCGCAGGATGTTCGGGAAGCTGGCCTCGGCGAAGCGCCGGATCGGCTGGCCGGGATCGCGCGGGAACACGGCCACCCCGAGTGGTACCGGAAGCGGTGGCGGCGGACCCGGTGGTGTCGCGGCGGTCGGCAACAGGTCGGCCATCTCGACGTAGAGTTGCGCGGACGACCCGGCCGTGGCGGTGAGCCAGTAGATCGTGGCGTTGGTGAGCATCAGGTCGCGATCGACCGCGTCCTCGGGTACCTTCGCCGAGTCGGTCCACTCCCAGAACTTCTCGACGATCCAGGCGAGCTGCCCGACCGGCGAGTCGGTCAGCGCGTACGCCAGCGTGTTCGGCCTGGTGGACTGGAGTTTCATGTAGCCGGTCCCGTCGGTGACGAAGCGCACCAGTTGGGCCAGCCGGGCCTGGTCCCGCTCGTCCAGGCCGGCCAGCGAGGCGGCCCCGCCCGGCGGCGGCGGTGTGGGGAGGAAGTTCACGTGTACCCCGATGACCTGCTCGGGGTGGAGAGCGGCGAGGGCCAGCGAGATCCAGGAGCCGGCGTCCCCGCCCTGCGCGAGGTACCGCGGGTAGCCGAGCAGCCGCATCAGCTCGGCCCAGGCGCGCGCGATCCGCTGGATGTTCCAGCCCGTGTCGGGTGTCGGGCCGGCGAAGCCGAACCCGGGAATTGACGGGATGACGAGGTGGAACGCGTCGCGCGGATGGCCACCGTGTGACCGGGGATCGACCAGCGGGTCGATGATGTCGAGGAACTCCGCGACCGAGCCGGGCCAGCCGTGGGTCAGCAGCAGCGGCCGGGCGTGCGGTTCGGGCGAGCGGACGTGCATGACGTGCACGGCGGCGCCGTCGATCTCGACGATGAACTGGGGGTACCGGTTGAGCCGCGCCTCGGCTGCCCGCCAGTCGTACCCGGTGCGCCAGTATTCGGCCAGGTCCCTCAGGTAGGTCAGCGGTACGCCCCGTTCCCAGCCGGTGTCCGGCGGTGCGGTGGGCCAGCGGGTCTCGGCGATCCGGCGGTGCAGGTCGTCCAGGTCGGACTGCGGGATCTCGACTCGGAAGGGACGCATGTCGCTCCTCGATCAACCGAACTATGATCACCGAACTATCTGATTTTAAAGTACACTACTCCAGACAACAACGCAGAGCGGAGGCAGCGATGATCGAGGCAGCCGGCATCTCCATCCCGACGACCGGCTTCGACGCGGCAAGCCCCGACGTGCAGCGGGACCCCTACCCCTACTACCACGTGCTGCTGCGCGACGATCCGGTGCACCGTGGGGCGCAGGGCATCTGGTACGTCTCGCGCTACGCGGACGTGCATGCCGTGATGAGCGACCCGCGCTTCGGGCGCGCCGGCATCCGTGACTTCTGGGCCAGCCTGGTCGGCCCTGGACCGTTGAGCGAGATCCTCCGGCATACGCTGTTCTTCCAGGATTCGCCCGACCACGAACGGCTGCGCGGGCTGCTGGCACCGGCGTTCACCCCGCGCGCGGTGCGCGCCATGCAGCCGATGGTCGATCGCGTGGTTGACGACCTGCTCGCCCCGGTACTCCCGCGCGGCGAGATGGATGTGGTCAACGACTTCGCCTACCCGCTCGCGCTGACGGTCATCGCTCGCGTGCTCGGCATCCCCGCCGCGGACCGGGACCGGTTCCGGGAGTGGACGGTGGGGTTCTCCCCGACGCTGGACCTCGCCGCCACCCCGGCCGAGATCGAGCGCGGCCACGCCGCCATGGGGGAGTTCGTCGACTATCTCACCGCGCTGATCGCGCGCCGCCGCGGGGCCGCACTGGACGGCCTGCTCGGCGCGCTGCTCAAGGCCACCGACGACGGTGCGCGGGTGAGCCTGCCGGAGGTGCTCAGCGTGGTGGTGACGCTCGCGTTCGCCGGCCATGACACGGTCACCAGCCTCATCGGCAACGGGCTGCTCGCCCTCATCCGCCACCCGGACCAGCTCGACACGCTGCGCCGCCGCCCGGACATCCTCCCGTCCGCGGTGGCGGAGCTGCTGCGGTACGACTCGTCGGTCCAGTCCAACAGCCGGCTGCTGAACGAGGACGTCGAACTGCACGGGTACCCGATGCGCCGCGGCGAGGTCGTGGTGGCCCTGATCGGCGCGGCCAACCGGGATCCGGCACAGTTCGAGGACCCGGACCGCCTCGACGTGACCCGCACCGACGTGCAACCCATGTCCTTCGGCGCCGGCATGCGCTTCTGCCTGGGTGCGATCCTCGCCCGGATGGAGGCGAAGGCGGCGTTCGGCAGGCTCATCGCGCTGACCGGCATCCGGCTGGCGGTACCCGCGGACGAGCTGGTCTACCACCGCAGCACCATGTTCCGCGGCGTGACCGGCATGCCCGTCAGGTTCACCCCGCAGGCGCGCCCGGCCGTCACGTCATGAGACCGCGCAGGACGTAGGGCAGCGCCTCGCGCTGGAAGTTGACGTCCGGGCAGAGCTGTTTCAGCGTGCCCTCCAGCACCAGCAGCGCCAGGATCGGGAAGACGAACTGCGGGTCCGCGGCGAAGCCGTGACGGCGCTGCAGGTCGAAGAGGCGGGCGGTGAAGCCCACCAGGTCGAAGTCGCGGACCGCCAGTCCACTGTGGTCCTCCACCAGCTTTGTCAGGTCCCGGCGGAAGCCCGCCTCGTCCGCGTCCGCGAGAACCGCGGTGGCCGTGCCGAGCACGATGTCCGCGCAGCGGGCGCCGTCCCCACGGGACATCGCGTAGAAGAAGTCCGCGAAATGCCGGCGGGCGTACGGCGCCAGGCGCCGGGCGAAGCCGGCGTCCAGCAGGACGCAGGAGCCGCCAGGCAGCAGGTACAGGTTGCCCGGATGCATGTCGCAGTGCACGAGGCCGGCGAGGAAGAGCATGTGGAAGCAGGCTCGCATGGCGGCGACCGCGCTGGGGTACAGCTCCTCGGCCGCCGGCGGGGTCCGGGTGCGTTCCAGTCCCGGCAGATACTCCAGGACGAGCGCGTCGGGGCCGGACCAGGCTGCCAGCACGGCCGGTACCCGGACGGCCGGCAGCACCGCCAGGTCGCTGCGCAGGGCGGCGAGGTCCTCGGCTTCGCGGGCGAGATCGAGCTGCTGGTAGATCGCGTCGCCGAGCTGGGCGGTGACCGCACCGAGCGGGATCCCGCGCAGCCGCGGCAGCCGGCCGGCAAGCCGGGCCGCGGACTCCAGCAGGGCCAGGTCCAGGCTGAGCGCCCGGACCGCGCCCGGCCGGCGCACCTTGACGGCGACCGTCTCGCCGGAGCGCAGCCGGCCGCGGAAGACGCACGCGATGCTGCCCGCGGCCAGCGGCGTCAGGCCGCCCGTGCCGCCCTCCACCCCCGCCACCAGCGCGGCGGGCACGGCGCGCAGCGCCGCGGTCGCGGGCGGCGGCCGTACCTTGTCGTACAGGCGGGCCAGCGCGTCGCACACGTGGCGCGGGAGCAGGTCGGCACGGGTACCGAGGATCTGGGCCACCTTCACGTACGCCGGCCCGAGGTCCTCCACCAGGGTGGCCAGGGCGTCGGCGAACAGCGCCGGTCCCGGTGCCGGGCGTCCGGTGACCCGCGCGCCGAGCCAGCGGGTGGCCCAGCCGGACGCGAGGCGGGCGAGCGCACGGGCGACGATGGCCGCGATGACGCACAGCCGCCGGGCCAGCGCCCAGCGGCCGGGTCGCGCCCGGGTCAGGGTCACGGGTTCGGCGATATGTCCACGTACCTGGTAAGCCGGCTGCCACACAGGTCCTCGGCGGCCAGCGCCAGCCTGGGGCGGGCCGTGCCGGCCGCGGTGGCGGCCAGGCCGCCGGGCAGATCCTCGACGTCGTAGAACATGGTGGCCGTCTGGGACAGGATCGGCGTGCCCATCGGCGGCCACTGCGTGATGGAGTTCGCCGCCATCACCAGCGGGTCGAGATTGGTGTACAGGCGGCCGCGCAGCTTGACGACCAGGAACTGGTCGAACGTGACGTCACCGGGCAACAGGGCCTCGACACCGCCGGGGCCGACGCCGGTGAGGGTGCCGCCGTTGTCACGGAAGGGGTTCAGCGAGATGAGGACGCCGTACTCGGTGGAGTGCAGGTAGGTGAGCAGCCGCGTCAGGTGGACCTGCGGGCGGCCGTCGGGCCGGGTGCCCACCTCGGTATCGGTCAGCACGGCGGTCAGCCCCTGCACCCCGCTGCACGGCAGCGTCTGGCCGTCGGGGAAGTAGAGCTTCAGTTCGCCCTCGATGGTCATCGCCACATGGTGCTTGCTGCCCGGGATGAGGCGGGGGTCGTGGCGGTCGACGGAACGGTCGACAGTGATGGATGTCATGGCAAACGGGGACCTTCCTGGGTTCGCGAGCAGGTCAATGCGTCACGGACTATATATTACTCAATCTAAAATCACTAGAACAGCGCCGCCTTCCTTGCTGGTGGCGGAGCTGGATGGTTGACGACGCGCCTTCCGATATGGGAACGTATAGCGATTGGTCCTGAGTTCGGCCGGACCGCGCGGCGAGGGGGACGATCGATGACCGGTGTTCAGACCGAGCCCTCGGCCCCGGTCCGGACGCGACCGCTGGGCGGACCGGCCGGTCCTGGCGACCGGGTCCGGCCGGGCACACCGGCGGTGGCCGGGCGGGCGGTCGTCATCGCCGGTCACCTGGCGGTCGCGGCACCGGCCGCGCTCGTGGGGACCGCGGCGGTGCGGGTGCGCCGGGGCCGCGCCGCGGCCGGCCGGTATCTGGCCCGGTACGCCACCAGGTCGGTGGTCCGCCTCGGGCCGACGTTCGTGAAGGCCGGCCAGGTGCTGGCGACCCGGCGGGACGTGCTGCCGGCCGTGCTGTGCGACGAGCTGTCCACGCTGCACGACTCGATGCCGTCGCTGGCCACCGGCGCCGCCCGGGCGGCGCTCGTGCGGGCGTACGGCGCCGGGGTCGACGACGTGTTCCAGCACATCGACCCGGAGCCGATCGCCAGCGGCAGCATCGCCTGCGTGTACCGCGCGGTGCTCAACTCCGGCGCCGAGGTCGCGGTCAAGCTGCGGCGCCCGGGCATCGCGGCGCGGATGGCGGCCGATCTCGCACTGGTCCGGCACGGCGCCGGACTGCTGGCCCGGCTGAAGATGTTCCGCGGGGTGCCGGTGCGCGAGCTGACCGACCACCTGTGCGACTCGGTACTCGGCCAGCTCGACTTCGAGCGCGAGTCGGCGGGCCTGGACCTGTTGCGTACCAACCTTTCCGGGGTACCCCGGGTACGGGTGCCCGCGCTGTTGCGCGCGGTGTCCCGGGACACGTCGATCGTCATGGAGTACCTGCCGGACCTGCGGGTGGACACGGCGGCGGGTTGCCCGGTGGTGCTCCGGCGGGCCTTCGCGGCCGCCGCGATGACGGTGATCTACCAGATGCTGTTCGTGGACGGCTTCGTCCATTGTGACCTGCACCCGGGCAACCTCTACTTCACCCGCTCGGGCGAGGTCGTGGTGCTGGACGCCGGGTTCAGCGTGCAACTGACCGACCGGATCCGCCGCGCCTTCGCGGACTTCTTCCTGAACATGTCGATCGGCCGGGGACGCCGCTGCGCCCAGGTGGTCATCGACAGTTCGCTCGGCCTGTCCGAGAGCGCTGACGTGGAGAGCTTCACCGCCGGCCTGGCCGATCTGGTGCGGCGCAGCTCCGGCGCCGCGGCCCGGGACTTCAGCCTGATGGCGTTCGCCACCGAGCTGTTCGACCTGCAGCGCACGTACGGTGTCTGCGCCGCACCCGAGTTCGTCTTCCCGCTGCTGGCACTGCTGGTCATCGAGGGCACGATCCGCGACCTCGATCCGGACATCGACTTCCAGGCGGTGGCCCGCCCGGTGCTGACCAGAGCCGTCTTCGGGGCGTGAGCGATGCGCTTCGACACCAAACTGGTCCACGCGGGGCAGCAGGCGGACACGGTAACCGGGGACGTGGTGCCGCCGATACACGTGGCCGTCAGCTATGACCGGCGGGCGCAGCAGCCGCCCCGGTACTTCTACGGCCGCAGCGAGAACCCCGGCCGGGAGGCGCTGGAGAGCTGCCTGGCCTCGCTGGAGGACGCGCGGTACGCCACGGTGTTCGCCAGCGGGCAGGCGGCCGGCGCCGCCGCGCTGTCGCTGCTGTCGCCCGGGCAGCGCATCGTGTGCGGGGATGACGTGTACGGCGGCACCCGGGCGCTGCTGGACATCGCGGCCCGGTACGGGATCGGGGTGCGGCACGCGGACCTGACCGAACCCGCCGGGCTGCGCGCGCTGGACGCGCCCGAGCTCGGCATGGTCTGGATCGAGACGCCGACCAACCCGATGCTGAAGGTCGTCGACGTGGGTGAGGTACGGCGGCTGACCCGCGACCGTGGCGTGGTCGTGGTGGTCGACAACACCTTCGCCAGCCAGGTACTGCAGCAGCCGCTGCGGCTGGGCGCCGACATCAGCCTGTACAGCACCACCAAGTTCGTCGCGGGCCACTCGGACGTGCTGGGCGGCGCGCTCGTCTACGAGGACGGCGACACCCGGCGCCGGCTGCTGGAGCACCGCACCGCGACGGGCGCGGTACCCGGCGCGCTGGACTGCTTCCTTGTCCACCGTGGACTGCGGACGCTGTCGCTGCGGATGGCCCGGCAGGTGCAGAGCACCGATGCCGTGGTGGAACTGCTGCGCGCCTCGTCGCGCGTTGCCGCGGTGCACTACCCCGGTCTGCCCGAGCACCCCCAGTACCCCGTGGCGAAGACTCAGATGGCCGCGCCCGGCGCGATCGTCTCGTTCGAGTACCGGGGCGACCCGGCGCGGGTACTCGACCGGGTGCGCCTGTTCGCGAGCGCGGTCAGCCTGGGCGGGGTCCGCTCGCTGATCGAGTGCCCGGCGCTGATGACGCACCGGTCGGTACCGGCGTCCGTGCGGGCGGCGCTCGGCATCACCGACTCGCTCATCCGGGTGTCCGTCGGTATCGAGGATCCCCGTGACCTGCTCGAGGATCTGGCCGCGGCGCTGGCGTGACGGCGCCGCGGCCGCATGAGGCAAGGAGGAGGCAGCGTGCCACACATCTCGCTTCCCGAGGGCGTCCCCGGAATCGTCAGCCTGTTCGTGCGGTTCCCGGACACCCAGGGCCCGCTGTACGCCCTGGCGCAGACGCTGTTGCGCGGGCCGTCCTCGCTGAGCCCGGCGGAGCGGGAGATGATCGCCGCGTACGTGTCCGAGCGCAACGGCTGCGTCTTCTGCGCGGAGAGCCACAGCGCGGCAGCGCGTCACCTGCTCGGTGCCGGTGCCGGTGCCGGTGCCGGTGGCGGTGGCGGTGGCGGTGGCGGTGCGGCGGAGGTGGACCTGGTCCGGCTGCACGGCGAGCGGTCGCCGGTCGGCGGCAAGATGCGGGCGCTGCTGGCGATCGCCGACCGGGTGCGCGACGGCGGCCACGCGGTGTCCACAGAGGACATCGCGCGGGCCCGTGCGGAGGGTGCGGACGATCGCGCGATCCACGACACCGTTCTGGTCGCCGCCGCGTTCTGCATGTACAACCGGTACGTGGACGGGCTGGCCACCTGGCAGCCCACCGACCCGGAGGCGTACCGCGAGATCGGCGTCGAGCTGGCCGAGCGCGGCTACCAGGCGAGCCGGGCCCCGGCACCGGCGTCCCGGCTCACCTGAGCCAGTGCACCTCCGGACCGGCGTCCTGCATCGGTACGCAGCACCGGCACTCGGTGGCCGACAGCGCGATGACCGGCGCCTCCCGCCGTACCGCGAGGTCCACCTCGCGCCACATCTGGTCGGTGCGCGCCGGATCCGGCTCGGCCAGCGCGGCCTCGACGAGCCGGTCGACACCGGAGTCGTAGCGGCCGCCCGCCTTGCGTAGCAGGGCACCGGCCACCGCCCGCCCGTTGTCGCCGTACCAGTCCGGCGTCCAGTCGAGCAGCCGCAGGTCCCAGGCGTCCGGCCGCCGCGCGGGTACCAGCCAGATGCCGGCGCGGGCCAGGCTGGCCGACAGCGCGTCGACGACGGGGCCGGCGGCGGTCGCGGTGTCCGTGCCGCGCAGCGACAGCCGCACGCCGTCGCGGTACCCGGCGTCTGCCAGCAGCCGGCGGGCCAGGGCCGGATCGCCCGCCGCGGACTCCTCCCGGTACCCCGGGCTGCCGGGCGTGACCAGTCCGTACAGCGGCCGGGCGGTGGCGCCGGGCACCTGCGCGGCGGCGGCCGCGAGCTGGCCGCGCTCGATGGCCACGGCCACCGCCCGGCGCACCACGGCGCTGCGCACCGATCCGGTCGCGTCGGGGTTGAACACCAGGCAGGTCAGGAAGTTCGGACCCCGCTGGGCGGGCTCGCCGGGCACCGCGGAGGCGGGCGCGAACGGGCTCGCCGCGCCGGGCGGCTCGGTGCCGCCGTCCGCGCAGATCTCGATCAGGCCGGCGGTGCGCGCCCGGATGGGGTCGCTGTCCGGCTGCCACCGCGGGTTCGGTTCGAGCACCAGGTCGTGCCCGAGCGATCGGCGGCGCAGCGCCCGGTACGGCCCGGCCGAGGTGGCGTTGCGGTACAGCTCGTGGCTGTCGGGCACGTAGTAGTCGTACTCCCGTGGCGCGGCCGCCGCGAAGCCGGTGGCGAGGATGTGCAGGAAGTCGCTGGCCGGTCCGCGCAGCCGGATCTCCAGCGTCTGGCTGTCCACCGCGGACAGCCCGGCGACCGGGTGGGCACGCTGGAACTGGGCGAGGTCGGGCGCGGTGGGCGCCTGCTCCCCGAAGGCGGCCTGGAAGGCGGCGCAGTACTCCGCCATCCCCTCGATGGTGTCGGTGAGGTAGTGCCGGCCGCGCGCCGCGGTGGGAAAGGCGATCCGCTTGAACCCGCGGATGAAGTCGCCGGACACCAGCTGGCGGGCCTGCTGCGCGTCCCACAGCAGGTCTTGGCGGATATGCAGGCGGTACGTGCGGCGGTCGGGGCTCAGCCCGCCGTTGTCCACGGTGGGCACGGCGGTCGCGGCGTCGGGCACCGGGTCGGGAGCCGAGAGCGCCGGCCGGCTCCCGGGATACCCGAACAGTTGCCTGGTGAGCAGCCGCAGTACCTGCCCGCTGCGGATCGTGTACGGGCCCGCGGCCGTGCCGTGCGCCGGTCGCCGCGGACCGAGCAGGCGAAGGAGCGGACCGTCCGGTTGGTGGGTCTCCCGGACCTGGTGAGGGGCGCTGGCCACGCGACTGTCGGTCATCTGTTCGCCACCTTCGTCTCTCGATCATCTCACGCTATCTCATTATAAAGCTGATGGAGGTGATTTCCGCGACCCTCCCACCAGGATTGCCTCCCGCTAACGAAAGATATAGCATCCTCGTATGGACCAGCGGCATCTCGACCAGCGGCACCTCCTGATGCACCAGGTGATGCTGGGCGACCGTCGCCGGATCGACGCGTATGACAAGGCACTGTCCGAGGCGGTCACGCCCGGCTCGGTCGTGGCCGACGTCGGTGCCGGAACGCTCGCGCTGACCGCGCTGGCGCTGCGGTACGGCGCGGCCCGGGTCTACGCGCTGGAGGCCGACCCGCAGCTGGCCGCGCTCGCGAGCCACCTCATCGAGGCCAACGGGTGGTCGGACCGGGTCATCCTGGTTCCCGGCGACGCCCGGCTGGCCGTGCTGCCGGAGAAGGTGGATGTGCTCGTCGCGGAGCTGATGGGCAATCTCGGCCCGGAAGAGGACATGGCCCGGATACTCGCCATCGTGGCGCGGCGCGTCCTGCGCGCGGGCGGAGTGGTGATACCTGAGCGGCTGGTCAGCTACCTGGTCCCGGTGCAGTTCGACGACGAGGGCTGGGGCGTGTGGCGCGACGGCTTTCTCGACATGCGGCTGGCGGTCGTGCAGGAGCACGTCCGGCCGGAGGCGCAACTGCACTTCTTCAGCTTCCCACCCACGCTGCTGGCAGAGCCGGTGGTTCTCGCCGACAGCGCGGCCAGATCACGGCGCGGGCGCCCGCAGGACACGCTGCGGCTGGACGTCGACCACGGCGGCTGCCTCCAGGCGGTGGCGGGCTACTTCGTCGCGACGCTGGCGCCCGGCGTCACCCTCGCCAACTTTCCCTCATACCCCGGCTGCAACTGGGCCGTGTGGATCTGGCCGCTGCGGCACAGCGCGGTGGGTCCGGGCGACGAGATACGCGTCCGGGTGCGGGTGCCCGAGGGCGGCCGGGTGGTGACCGATTGGCGGCTGGACTGCCAGCTGTTGCGGAAGGGGACCCAATGATGCTCTACGCTGCCGGCTCGGTGTGCGACGTGTCGGTGCGTGCCGAGAAGCTGTGCGGGCTGACCTGGTCCGGGCAGTTGCTCTGGTTCGCCGACGCCGAGCTGGAACAGGTGGTCTGTGTCGACCCGTACACCGCGGATGTGATCCGGACGATCTCCTGCCCCGGGTTGCGCTGCGGGCTGGCCACGATGGACGGCAACCTGGTGTACGCCGCGGGCGCCGACCACCAGCTCGTCGCCGTGAGCCCGGCCACCGGCGAACAGGTCGCGCAGGCGCGCAACCCGCGACCGGGCCAGCAGGTGTCCGCGATGGAGGGCGCGCGCAACGGCCTGTGGCTCGGCTACCGGGACATGCTCGACCTGCGCGGCACGGGCGGATTCGAGCTGGTGACGTGCCTGGACGTACCGGGCACGGTGTCCGGCGTGGCGGTCACCGACAGGTACGTCGTCTACGCCGACCGCACCGAGGAGTCCATCACGCTCGTCGATCCGCTGCTGGAGCAGGTGATCCTGGCGATCAACGTGCACGGCTCACCCACCGGCCTGGCGTGGGACGGCGCGCACATCTGGTACTGCGACAGCGCGGCCAACCGGCTGCGGGCCATCGACGTGCCTGGGCTGGTCCGCTCGCTGTGACCTGGTCGCGGATGCCCGCGACACGGGGGGAGGACGCCGTGGCATCGCATCTCGCCGGACCCCTCGTGGACCTGGTACCGGTCGCCCAGCGCTACGTCGATCGCGTCCGGCCACGACGCCGGGTCGACGTCGCGCGGATCGGCCGGCTCACGCCCCGGCCGGATCCCGCGTTCTGCCGGCGGGTCGCCGACCACTTCGACCGGGCGCCACTGTTCCAGTGGAATTCCCGGCTGCGCCGGCGGTATGCCCTGCTGCAGTCCGAGAGCCTGCGCCAGTACCAGGCGATCGTCGACGCCGGCATCGAGGTGTTGCCCTGGCTCGCGCCGGGCCAGCCGTACCGGGACTCCGCGCACCTGCGCGAGTCGGTGCGGCGCAGCGGAAGGCTGTACGTGTTCCTCACGCGCGACGGCCACGGACCGGGTGGCAGCCCACCCGACCACCCCATGTCGGAGCCCTCCGGGGTCCGGGTGGCTCAGGTGGACCTCTGCCACAACGACATCTTCCGGGCCGTACACGACGTGTTCGGCCACGTGATGTTCGGCAACAGCATGGGGCCGGCGGGCGAGTTCCGGGCCGCGTACAGCCAGATGGCCATGTACCCGGACGGCGCGCACCCGGTGCTGTTCACCGAACAGGTGAGCCAGATCTGCTGGTTCTTCTACGGTCCGCACCTGCGCGACGATGCCGGACGGCTGCCCGCACGCGGCGCACCCGGCTGGGTGCCGCCGCGGCACCGGCCCTATCCAGAGCAGAAGGTGTTCGCCTGCCCGCCGGAGTTCCTCGCCCGGTTCACGGCCAGCGTCATGGAGGAGGATCGATGTCTCAACGGAGAGAACCAGTGATCGACCTCGACCGGCCGGCGGCACGGGTGCCGGTCGACTCGATCCGGGCCAGCTTTCCCATCCTGGCCACGGGCAGTCACGGCGCCCCGTTGGCGTACCTGGACAACGCGGCCACCACGCAGAAGCCGTGGCCCGTACTGGACGCCATCGTCGACTACTACGCGCACGCGAACAGCAACATCGGGCGCGGGCACTACGAGCTGAGCCTGCGGGCCACGGACCGGTACGAGGCGGCCCGGGCGGTGGTGCAGCGCTGGCTCAACGCGGCGTACCCGGATGAGATCGTGTTCACCCGCGGTACCACCGACGGCATGAACCTGCTGGCGGACACGCTGGGCGCGGACCGGGTGGGCGCCGGCGACCAGGTCGTGGTCACCGGGGCGGAGCACAACTCCAACCTGCTGCCCTGGCGCCGGCTGTGCGAGCGGGTGGGGGCGCGGCTGGTGGTGGTGCCCACCGACGAGCACGGCCGGGTGCCGCTCGCCGGGTTCGTCCGGGCGCTCGGCCCGCGGGTGCGGCTGGCCGCGGTGACCCATGTGTCCAATGTGCTCGGTGCTGTCAGCCCGGTGGCGGACATGATCGCGCAGGCACACCGGCGCGGGGTGGTCGTGGTGGTCGACGGTGCCCAGGCGGTCGCCCACCGGCCGGTCGACGTGCGGGCACTGGATGCCGACTTCTACTGCTTCTCCGGGCACAAGGTGTACGGACCGATGGGCAGCGGCGTCATGTACGGGCGGCGCGAGCTGCTGCACGGCCTGCCGCCGTACCAGGTCGGTGGCGGAACGGTGAAGGGCGTGCGGCACGGCGAGCCGGTGGCGTACGTGCCCGTACCGGCGCGGCTGGAGGCCGGTACGCCGGACGTCTGCGCCGCCGTGGCGCTCGCCGCGGCCCTGGAGTACCTGGGCACGCTGGGCTGGGATCTGGTGCGCCGGCACGACGAGCTGATGGTGCGCACCGCGGTGCAGGCGCTGCGCGAGGTACCCGGAGCCCGGGTGATCGGGCATCCGGAGGAGGGCGCGGCCGGCATCGTGTCCTTTGTGGTCGATGGTGTGCACCCCTACGACGTTGGCGGGCACCTGGACCGGCACGGCATCGCGGTGCGCAGTGGCGTGCACTGCGCGAGTACCTTCCTGGACAGCCTGGGGTTGCTCGGCACCGTTCGGATGTCCTTTGCCGTGTACAACACCGAGGACGACATCGACCGGGTACGGCGCGCGCTGCACACGGTGCGCCCGGGGTCCTGGACGCGGGAGCACCCGACGACCCGCTTCCTGTGACGGCGAAAGAATAGCTATTAGAAATCGAAGATATCCGTTTGCGTTGCTGTCCGGTTCCCATTATCGGACAGCATCTCTCGTTTCTCTTGTCTGGTCGCCTTGACAGACTACTTTAGAAAAATATAGCGTTTGAAATGGATCCCCGGAGGTCGCCGTTGCGCCCGACCGGGCGCCGGACCGGGGACAACCGGAGACACACGGGAGGTGGCTCATGGCCAGCACGGCCAACGAGACCTACGAGTCTCTGAACATCGAGCCCAAGCCGCTGCGACCGCACATTCTCGCCGCGGCAACGGTGGTGTTCGGAGACGACTACTACGCTGGTCGGCGGGAGACGATCAGCCTGTCGGGCTTCGTCCAGCTGAACAAGTGGCCGATGCCCGGCTTTGAGCACCGGGTGGACGAGAAGGGCCGGGCCGAGTTCGACCTCGAACTGGTCAGCGCTCCCGAGGTGGGCATCAAGGGCTACAGCTACATGCTGGAGGACCGCCTCCAGGTGCTGTCCAACCCGTACCTGCCCAACACCGGGCACGTTCGCCAGATCGTACCGGGCAAGAACTTCCCCGCGGAGTTCTTCATCCGGCGGTTCGGCATCCTGGAGACCAGCACGCTGCGGCTGGCGCACCGGGACGTCATCGACATCAAGGGCATCGTCGACGGCATCCCGCCGTACAAGAAGCCGTTGACGTCGCCGTACCTCGGCCGCCCGGTCGGGGACGGACCCGGCGAGGTCATGCCCGCGCTCAACGTGGTGCGTGGCACCAACCTGCCGGAGGCGTGGTACCCGTCGAACGACCAGAACGAGGCCACCGGCGTGACCCCGACGGTGTTCTTCGCGCCCAGCATGGGGCCGTGCGTCTCGATGCTGGTCGACCCGTCGATCATCGTCCAGGCGTCGACCGAGGGCCGGATCCGTGTCGAGGTCAACGGCAAGACCGAGGACGTCGAGCTGGCCGGCTCCTACCCGGAGGCGGCCGGCGCCGAACTGCTGCTGTTCGGCCCGGAGAAGCACCACGAGGGCACGGGCGTCAAGGCGCAGCTCGCGCGCATCGCGATGGTCGGCAACAGCCCGGCGCTCGGTGGCCGGGTCATGCTGCGGGCCAGCTTCTTCGCGGTCTCCGGCGGCACGCTCGGCGACGGGACCGAGGAGAGCCTCAGCCGGGTCCGGTACCCGGGTGAGCTGCACTTCGACACACAGCTGGAACTGGTCACACCCAACGGCACGCTGTACGCGGCCAGCCCGGTGCACCTGCGGGGCCAGCTGAAGGACATCGAGCCCAACGGCACCAGCCTGTCGGCCGACCACGCGGACGCCGCTCTGCTGGCCGCCGACGGCACGCCGCGCGCACGCCTCACCGGCGCGACGCTGTCGATGGGCGAGGCCCTGGTCGGCACGGAGGCCTACGTCAGCGCCTGACCGTACCGGCGAGAACGCACGTGTACCGATTCACCTGTCCTCCCGGACGGACCCGGTCCGTCCGGGAGGACGTCGGAAGCGAGCCAAGCGGGTGGTCCACATGTTCGAGCGGTTCACCGACCGGGCACGGCGGGTTGTCGTCCTGGCGCAGGAAGAGGCCCGGATGCTCAACCACAACTACATCGGCACCGAGCACGTCCTGCTCGGCCTCATCCATGAGGGTGAGGGTGTGGCCGCCAAGGCGTTGGAGAGCCTGGGGATCTCCCTGGAGGCCGTGCGCCAGCAGGTGGAGGAGATCATCGGCCAGGGCCAGCGGGCGCCGTCCGGGCACATCCCGTTCACCCCACGGGCGAAGAAGGTGCTTGAGCTCAGCCTGCGCGAGGCACTCCAGTTGGGCCACAACTACATCGGCACCGAGCACATCCTGCTGGGCCTGATCCGGGAGGGCGAGGGCGTCGCGGCGCGGGTGCTGGTGAAGCTCGGCGCCGACCTCAACCGGGTCCGCCAGCAGGTGATCCAGCTGCTGTCCGGATACGAGGCCAAGGATCCGGGCGCGCCCACCACCCCGGGCGAGGGCACCACGAAGATCTCGCCGGTGCTGGATCAGTTCGGTCGCAGCCTGACCCAGTTGGCCCGGGAGGGCACGTTGGACCCGGTGATCGGCCGGGAGCGGGAGATCGAGCGGGTGATGCAGGTGCTGTCGCGGCGCACCAAGAACAACCCGGTCCTGATCGGTGAGCCGGGCGTCGGCAAGACCGCGGTCGTGGAAGGGTTGTCCCAGGCAATCGTGCAGGGCGACGTGCCGGAGACGCTCAAGGACAAGCAGCTGTACACGCTGGACCTGGGTGCCCTGGTGGCCGGGTCGCGCTACCGCGGTGACTTCGAGGAGCGGTTGAAGAAGGTCCTCAAGGAGATCCATACCCGCGGCGACATCATCCTGTTCATCGACGAGATCCACACGCTGGTCGGGGCGGGTGCGGCGGAGGGCGCGATCGACGCCGCGTCGATCCTCAAGCCGATGCTGGCCCGGGGCGAGTTGCAGACCATCGGCGCGACCACGCTGGACGAGTACCGCAAGTACCTGGAGAAGGACGCGGCGTTGGAGCG
>JBBWZQ010000008.1:0-11952 GCA_039649115.1 Micromonosporaceae bacterium
CGCAGCCGCCGGTCCTGCGGCAGGGCGTGCGCGAGCCGGACGACGGTGGCCGCGCACCGGGAACGGGTCCGGAACCGGTCAGCCAGACCGTGTCGGCATTGTTTGGACGATGTGTCATCGTGGTAAACAAACTCGCACAGCGAGTGGAGGCCGACGATGTCGCCGACGCGACTTCCGCACCGACGGCGCAGGCGCCCGCGGTTCGGCGTGGTGCTCGGTGGCGGTGGGGTGCTCGGCGCGGCCTGGATGGCCGGGGCGCTGGCGGCGCTGCAGGAGCGCGCCGGCCAGGCCCTCACGGACGCCGACATCATCGTGGGTACCAGCGCCGGCAGCGTGCTCGCCGCCTCCCTGCGGTGCGGGGTACCGGTGGAGACCATCGTGGCGCACCAGCGCGGCGTGCCGCTGGAGCTCATCCCCGACCTCGCCGACCTGGACCGTGACTCCGGTGCCCTGCCGCCCCTGCCGCGGCTGCGGCTCGGCTCGCCGAGGCTGCTGGCCAGCACCGCCCGCGCGCCGCACCGGGTGCACCCGTGGGTGGCGGCCAGCGCCCTGGTGCCACCGGGGCGGGCCCGGCACCGGACCCTGGCCGGCCTGGTGCACGGCCTGCTCACCCAGGCCGAGCAGCTGGCGCACCCGCCGGCCGGGCACCCGTGGCCGCGCCGGCCGACCTGGATCATGGCGGTGGACTACGAGTCGGGGCGGCGGATCGCGTTCGGCCGGCCCGCGGCGCCGCCCGCCTCGCTGCCCGACGCGGTGGTCGCCTCCTGCTCGATACCGGGCTGGTACGAGCCCAAGGTGATCGGGGACCGGCGGTACGTCGACGGCGGGGTGCGCTCCAGCACGTCGCTCGACCTGCTGTCCCGGGTCGCCCTCGACGAGGTGTACGTGCTCGCGCCGATGGCCAGCTACGAGCCGGACCGGCCGCGCAACCCGGCGGTACGCGCCGAGCGGCTGCTCCGGCAGTGGATCACGCGGGGGCTGACCCGCGAGGTACGGAAGGTCGAGGCGACCGGCGCGCGGGTGACGGTGCTGACGCCCGGACCCGAGGACCTCGCCGCGATCGGCATCAACCTGATGGACCCGGCGCGCCGGCAGCGGGTGCTGGAGACCTCCCTGCACACCTCACCGGCGCGCCTGTCCACCCTGACAGAGTTGAGGCCGGCCGCGTAGCGGCCGGCCTCAACCGCCGGTACTCAGGAGACGGTCAGCGCCGTGTCGTCCACGACGAAGGACGTCTGCAGCGAGGAGTCCTCCACGCCGCTGAACGAGACGGTCACGGTGGTACCCGCGACGCCGCTGAGGGTGAACGACTTCTGGCTGTACCCGGTGGCCTTGTTCAGGTTGGAGTAGGTCGCCAGGGTGGTGCTGCCCACCTTCACGGTCAGCTTGTCGAAGGCGGTGGTCGTCGTGGTCTCCGCCGAGTCGATGTGCAGCCAGAAGGTGAACACGTACGACGTGCAGCCGGCCGGCAGGGTGACCGGCTGGGTCAAGGTGTCGGTGTGCGTGGTGCCGTACCCGTCCAGCCACGCCTTCCAGGAACCGGAGTGCGCGGCTTCACTGGTGGAGCTGTCGATCACGCCGGCCGAGGGGGTCCACGGTGCCGGCGTGCTGCCGCTCTCGAAGCCGGGGTTGCCGATCTTCTGGCCCGGGCTGGTACAGCCGCCGCCACCGGTCGGGTTGATCGTCCAGCTGAACGACGTGGTGCCCCGGGCGCCGGTGTTGTCGGTCACCGTCACCGTGACGCTCGACGTGCCGGCCGTCGTCGGGGTACCCGTGACCGTGCCGCTGGACGAGCCGATGGACAGGCCGGCGGGCAGCCCGGTGGCGCTGTACGTCAGCGTGGTGCCGGAGGCCGAGTCGCTGGCGGTGATGTGCAGGCTCACCGCGGTGCCGACGGTACCGGCCTGGCTGCCCGGGTTGGTCACCGTCACGGTGTTGCCGCCACCCCCGCCGCCCACGACCGCGTGCGTCATCTGGCACCCGTTCACGTCGTTGGACCACGTGGTCTGCATGGCGAAGCTACCGGTGGAGAACGCGAAGTTGGCCGAGGCGCCCGCGCCGCTGCTCACCCACGCGCACTTGTCCGCGTTCTCGAACCCGGTGGAGTCGGTCCAGCCGCCGGCCGGGTTCTGGTCGGTGATGGTCTCCGCGTACTCGTGGCCCTCCACAATGGTCACGCCGTCGAGGTTGCCGGCGGTGCCCGCGTTGACGAAGTTCCGGCCGCAGCTGGTCCCCGCGTCCGTCACGTACGGCATGTTGGTGAACGCGACGTCGCCGACCGACGAGCTGATCGCCCCGCCCGTCAGCGTGGTGTCACCGTTCCAGTCGTGCCACGCGCAGAAGCCGCCACCGGGTGTGTTGAACCCGTCCGGGGTGGTGCCGTGCGGGGAGACGACGACGTATTGCGCATTGCGGTTCGCGGCTGGCGTGGTGTTGCCGAAGTGCGAGGCGGCCGCGACCGCCACCACACCGAGCTGGTGGCCGTTGGCCGACGCGGGTGAGGCGGCGCCGGTGTCGGCCCACACGCCGGCCAGCGCGCCGCCGGTCGGGTACCCGACGTGCGCGGCGCTGGCCGGGCAGGTCTGGGAGCCGGCCGCGACGCCCTCGCAGTACTGGGTCATCACGCCGGAGTACAGCTCGCCGTTGGTGCCGATGCCCTTGAACAGCTGCTGCAGCCGGGGCGCCATGCCCACCGAGTCGGCGGAGAACGTGGTGTTGCCGTTGGCGTCGGTGCCGGTCGTGCCCCACTGGGAGCCGTAGAAGATCAGGTACACCTTGGGTGCACCGGTGGTGACTCCGATGCCGTCCACGGCACCGCCGTAGCTGAGGTCGTTCGCGGCGAGGGCGACGTCTGGGTGCGCCAGCCCGTACCCCTGCATCTGGGCGAACGTCTCCCGGGTCGGGGTCGCGCCGTGCCGGTACGGGTGCCCGTAGGCGGGTGCGTACGGGTTGCCGCCGGCCGCCTGTGCGCTGCCGGCGAATGACATCAGGCCCAGGATCAGCGCCAGGGCGGAGAGGGTGGCCAGGCCGGTCCGGACGGCCCAGCGGGATGGTGACACGCGGCGTGCCATTGAGGGTCCCTTCTGCGGGTTTCGCGGGGAGGGGGCGTCGACACCGTGAACGCGCGGCATCGGCACGCGGCGGCCGGGGGTGACGGCGCCGAGTTGCGCCGACCATAGTGTTGGATGATTGTGCCGGTCAACAGAGGTCCATATGTCGATGTCCGGACGAGGGTACTAGCAAGGGTAGTTTCCCGGCCGCCCCCGATGGACTTGTGCTGGCGGGATACCGTTGCGGTGAAGATCGATGACGGGGGCAGTATGGGCCAATCAGTACAGGTACTGCCAACTCGTCCGGTGGCACCGGTCCAGGGCCCGACGCTGCGCCGCCGGACCTCCGCCTGGGCGGGCAGCACCCCCGGCCGCCTCACCGCGCTGATGGCGCTGGTCGTCTCGCTCGGCCTGCTCGTCGGCGTGGCCGGCGTGCTGGGCACGGTGCACCGCGCCGGCCTGGTCGACGCCGTACGCACCCGCAGCGGGCCGCTGACCGTGTCCGCCCAGCAGCTGTACCGGTCGCTGTCCGACGCGGACGCCACCGCCGCCGCGGCGTTCCTGTCCAGCGGGGTGGAGCCGGCCGCGCTGCGCGACCGGTACCAGTCGGACATCGCGGCGGCAAGCGCCGCGCTGACCCAGGCCGCCGGGGCCAGCGACAGCGACCAGGACGCGGTGCGCCAGATCGCCGGCGCGCTGCCCGTCTACACCGCGCTGGTGGAGACGGCCCGCGCGTACAACCGGATGAACCTCCCGCTCGGCGCCGCCTACCTGCGCGAGGCGTCCGGCCTCATGCGCGAGCGGCTGCTCCCGGCCGCGCAGCGGCTGTACCAGTCGCGCACCGGCCGGCTGGCCACCGACCGCGGCGCCGCGGCCGGCCTGCCGTGGGTCGCCGCGCTCCTCGTCCTGCTCAGCCTCGGCGCCCTCGTGGTGGGCCAGGTCTACCTCGTGCGGCGCACCCACCGCCTGGTCAACCTCGGCCTGGCCACGGCCACCCTCGCGGCGCTCGCCCTGCTGGTCTGGCTGGTGGTGTCCTGGGCCGGCGCGGCCAGTGCCCTGCACGCCGGGCAGCGGGAGGGCTCGGCCCAGGTCGAGCTGATGTCGCAGGGGCGTATCCACGCGCTGCAGGCTCGCGCCGACGAGGCGCTCACCCTCGTGGCCCACGGCAGCGGTGGCGGCTTCGAGAACGACTTCGCGACCGAGTTCGACCGGCTCACCGGCGACCTGAACCAGGCGCGGCGCGGCGCCGGGGACGCCGCCGTCCGCGGCGCGCTGCAGGACGCGCTGGACAAGGCCGCCGCCTGGAAGGCGGCGCACACGAAGGTGCGCACCGCCGACGACGGCGGCCGGTACTCCGACGCGGTGACGCTGGCCGTCGGCACGAGCGACCAGGCCGGCGCGGCGGCGTCGTTCAACGCGCTGGACGCGGACCTGGCCAGGAGCATCGGGGTGGCCAACGCCGCGTTCGACATGGACGCCGCGCGGGCCGGAGATTCCCTTTCCGGTACCGGCGTCGGATTCCTGTTGTTGACGCTCGTGCTGCTCGCCGGGGTGGTCGCCGGCTTCCAGCAGCGGATCGGGGAGTACCGATGAGAAGGTCGCCCGCCCTGCTGCTGCCGGCCGTGCTGGTCGCCCTGCTGGCCGCCTGCACGGGCACGCACGCACCGGCCCCGGTCGCCAGCCCCGCGCCGCTCGGGGTGCGCCCGCTCGGCGCCGCCGACCCGGCGGTCATCCCGGGCACCAGTGCCGGTCCGGCGCAGACCTGCGACCCGCTCGCCAGCCTGCGCCCGCCGGCCAGCCTGCCCGCGGCCCGCGCGATGCCGGCCGGCTCCACCATGGCGCGCATCTTCGCCAACGGCCGGCTCGTCGTCGGCGTCAACCAGAACACCTACCTGTTCGGATCCCGGGACCCGGCGAGCGGGCAGATCGTCGGCTTCGACATCGACATCGCCCGGGAGATCGCCCGCGCCATCTTCGGCGACCCGGACAAGGTGCAGCTCAAGGCGATCACGTCGGCGCAGCGGATACCGTTCGTCAATGGCGGTCAGGTCGACATCGTGGCGGAAACCATGACCATCAACTGCGCGCGCTGGCAGCAGGTGGCCTTCAGCACCGACTACTTCGACGCCGGGCAGCGGATCCTGGTGACCAGGGGCTCCCCGGTACGCGGGCCGCAGGACCTGGGCGGCAAGAAGGTGTGTGCGGCGGCGGGGAGCACGTCCATCCAGAACATCGCCGGGCTGGCGGCGCACCCGGTCCCGGTGTCGGTCAACGACTGGACCGACTGCCTGGTCATGCTCCAGCAGGGCCAGGTGGACGCGGTGTCCACCGATGACACCATCCTCATCGGGCTGGCCAAGCAGGACCCGCACACCGTGGTCGTGGGCGACAAGTTCACCCGGGAGCCGTACGGGCTGGCGATCAAGAACACCTCGCCGGACTTCGTGCGCTTTGTCAACGGGGTGCTCGACCAGATGCGCGCGGACGGCACCTGGGCCCGGATCTACTCCCGCTGGCTGGGCGCGCCGGTACCGGCCCCTCCGCCGGCGCGGTACAAGGACTGACGATGCGCAGGGACGCAGCGGAGCGGATCCTGGCCGGACTCGGCGCCGCGTACGACCGGATCGCCGCGGCGATGTTCGCCGTCGACGGGCACCCCGGACTGGTCCTGCTGCGCGACCCCCACCTGGCCGGCGCCACGCTGGCCCGGGCGCGCACCCTGCGGCCCGAGGTGGACCTGCTCTGGGCGCACTTCACGCTGCTGGGCAACCTGGTGTCCCGGGCCCGGGAGGTCTGCGCGCAGCGCCGGCCGGGCGACGCGGAGTGGGCGGACCTGGAACGGCTGCTGGGCGAGCCGGTGGTCGCGCTGGACGCGGCCGGCCTGCCGCTGGACGGCCCGGGCAGCCCCGCGACCCGGATGCGCCTGGGTGAGCTGGCCGAGCAGCTGGAGCGGCGCTGCGCCGGGGTCACCACGTACCTGTCCGAAGTGGACACCGCGTGGACCGTGGTGGCCGGGCGGCTGGCCCGGACGGGCGAAGCCGTCGACGCGCTGGTCGCGCTCGCCACCGGGCTGGGCCAGCCGGACGCGGTGGCCGGCGTGCGCCGGGCACTGGACGAGATCGCGCTGCTGGACGCCGCCGACCCGCTGTCCGCCGCGCCGGGCGGGCGCATCGGCGGGGCGGCCGGCACCCGGTTCGAGGCACTGGACGCGGCGCTGGCCGCGGTCCGGGCCAGGCTCACCGACCTGGACCGGCTGCGCGACGGGTACCCGGAGCGCGCCGCCGGGCTCCAGGCGCTCGTGGCCGAGGTGGCGCTGGCGGAGCAGGCGGTCGCGCGGGCGCACCAGCGCGCCGCGGAGAAGATCGCCCAGCCGAACCTGGGCCCGCTGCCGGCCGCGGCCGCGGTGCTGCACAACCGCCTCGCCGAACTGGACCGGCTGCGCCAGGCCGGGCAGTGGAGCCGGCTGGCCGCCGATCTGTCCACTGTGGAGCAGGCGGCGCGCCGGGCCGGGGAGCGCGCGGTGGAGTTGCGGGCGCTGGCCGACGGCCTGGTCGACCGGCGCGACGAGCTGCGCGGCCGGCTGTCGGCATACCGGGAGAAGGCGGCTCGGCACGGGCTGGCCGAGGACGCCGACCTCGGCACGCGGTACGAGCGGGCCCACGCCCTGCTGCACACCGCGCCGTGCGACCTGCGGGCCAGCACCCAGGAGGTGCACCGCTACCAGCAGGACCTGTCGGAGCTGCTGAACCAGGAGGGACGGGTCCATGACTGACGCATGCCAACGCCCGGGCTGCACCGGCACCTACGCGCCGGACGGGTACTGCGACGAGTGCGGGCACAAGGCACCCACGGCCACGTCCCCGGTCTCGGTCGGCATCGCGGGCCCGACCGGCGCGGGACTCGGCGGCACGAGTACCGGCACCGGCACGGGCACGGGTACCCGCAGCCGTACCGGTGGGCGCGGGCGGCTGGGCGCCAACCTCGTCGCCGTCCCGCCGGTACCGCTGCGCGACCCGACCACCGCCGTCATGGCCGACCCGCAGGTACCCGAGTCGCAGCGGTTCTGCGGCAAGTGCGGGCGCCCGGTCGGTCGGGGCCGGGACGGGAAGCCCGGCCGGGTCGAGGGCTTCTGCCCCGAGGACGGCGCACCGTTCTCCTTCCGTCCCAGGCTCGGCCTCGGCGACCTGGTGGACGACCGGTACGAGATCCTCGGCGCGCTCGCGCACGGCGGCCTCGGCTGGATCTACCTGGCCCGGGACCGGAACATCAGCGACACCGGGGCGGACCGCTGGGTGGTGCTCAAGGGCCTCATCAACACCGGAGACCCGGACGCGATGGCCTCGGCCATGGCCGAGCGGCGGTTCCTGGTGGAGGTGGACCACCCCAACATCGTGAAGATCCACGACTTCGCGCAGCACCCGGACCCGAAGACCGGCGAGGTGGTCGGCTACATCGTCATGGAGTACGTGGGCGGCCGGTCGCTGAAGGACCTGGCCCTCTCCCGTACCGGCCCGGACGGCAAGCGGGCCCCGCTGCCACTCGCGCAGGTCCTCGCGTACGGCATCGAGGTGCTGCCCGCCCTGGGTTACCTGCACGACCGCGGGTTCCTGTTCTGCGACTTCAAGCCGGACAACGTGATCCATGCCGAGGAGCAGCTCAAGCTCATCGACCTGGGCGCGGTGCGGCGGATGGACGACATGGTGTCGGCGCTGTGGGGCACGCCCGGGTACCAGGCGCCGGAGCTGGCGACGCGCGGTGCGTCGGTCGCCTCCGACCTGTACACCGTGGGCCGGGCGCTGGCCGTGCTCAGCTTCGACTTCGCCGGCTTCTCCACCCGGTACGCCGACCGGCTGCCCGATCCGCGCGAGGTGGACCTGCTGGCCCGCGAGGAGTCGTACCACCGGTTCCTGCTGCGGGCCACGCACCCGGATCCGGCGCTGCGCTTCGGCTCCGCCGGCGAGATGCAGGAGCAGGCGCTGGGCGTGCTGCGCGAGGTGCTCAGCTCGGCCGACCGGCGGGCCCGGTCGGCGCCCTCCAACCAGTTCACGCCGGAGCGCCGGACCTTCGGCACCGGTGGCGGGGAGACGTCGGGGGTGCTCGCGTCCGCCAAAGACCGGCTCGGGCTGCGCTCCCCCGGGGAGCGGCTGGACGGGCCGACCGTGGCCGCCGCGCTGCCGCTGCCGCTGGCCGACCCCAACGACCCGGCGGCCGGCTTCCTGGCCACCATCGCCGGACCCGATCCGGCCGCCGTGGTGGCGCTGCTGCGCGGTGCGCCGGTACGCACGCCCGAGGTGGCGCTGCGGCTGATCCGGGCGCTGCTGGAGGCCGGCGACATCGCGGGAGCCACGGCGGAGCTGGACGCGCTGCCGCTGCCCCCGGCGGACTGGCGGCGGGACTGGAGCGCCGGCCTGATCGCGCTCGCGGCCGGGCAGCCGGACCGGGCCAGGACCGCCTTCGACGTGGTGTACGGCGCGCTGCCCGGCGAGCCGGCCGCGCAGCTGGGCCTGGCCGCCGCGTGCGAGCTGGCCGGCGACGGGGTCGGCGCGAGCCTGCGGTACCTGCGGGTGTGGCGGGTCGACCACACCTTCGTCAGCGCCGCCTTCGGCATGGCCCGGATGCTGCTGGCCACCGGCGCGCGCGGCGCCGCCGTGGACATCCTCGACGAGGTGCCGGACAGCTCCAGCCAGCACATCGCGGCGCAGATCGCGGCGGTGCGCGCGCGCCTGTCCGGCGAGCCGGGCACGCTGGCCGAGGCGGACCTGGTGGACGCCTCCGTGCGGCTGGAGCGGCTGCGCCTGGACGAGCAGCGGCGCGCCGGGCTGGCGATCGAGATGTTCCGCGGCGCGCTGGCCTGGCTGGGGGTCAACGCCCCGGCCGCGCTGCCGGGCGCCATACCCCGGCAGCGCACAACCTCCCAGATGGTCACCGGCAAGGTACTCGGTCAGGAGCTGCGCGAGCGGGAGGTGCGCTTCGGGCTGGAGCGCGCGTACCGGCTGCTGGCCACGCTGGAGCCCGACCCGCAGGCCCGGTACGCGCTGGTGGACGAGGCCAACGCGGTGCGCCCCCGGACAGTCGTATGAGGTGCGTCGCCTGCGACGCCGAGGTGCGGCCCGGGGACCAGTACTGCGAGGCGTGCGGGCACAAGCTGTCCGAACCGGCGCCGCCGCTGCCGCCCGTACCCCCGGAATGGGTGTCGTCCGCGGGTGCCGCGCGGGAGTGTCCCGGCTGTGGCGGGACGGCCTTCGGGTCGGAGGGTTACTGCGAGACCTGCGGGCAGCGGCGGCCGGCCGGCCCCGACCACTCCGAGCTGGCACTGGGCGCCCTGGCCGGGGTCACCGACCGGGGCCACCGGCACCACCGCAACGAGGACGCGATGGCGCTGGGCCGGCTGCCCGGCGCGGTCGTCGCGGTGATCTGTGACGGCGTGTCCTCGTCCACCAGGCCGGACGCCGCCTCCCACGCGGCGGTGGACGCGGCGGCGCCCGCGCTGCTGGACGCGCTGGCCGGCGGCACCGATCCCGGGCCCGCGATCACCCTCGCCGCCCGCGCCGCGCAGGGCGCCGCGACGCTGGTGGCCGGCGCCCAGCCCGGCGGCAACCCGCCGAGCTCCACCTTCGTCTGCGCCGTCGTCACCGCGGCCGCCGTCACGGTGGGCTGGGTCGGCGACAGCCGCGCCTACTGGCTGCCGGAGCGCGGCACGGCCGACATGCTCACCATCGACGACTCGATGGCCGGGCAACTGGCCGCGGCCGGCGTCGAGGTACCGGAGATCGCGCGCAGCCGCGACGCCGGCGCCCTGCTGCGCTGGCTGGGCGCGGACGCGACGGACACCGCGGCCCGGCTGCACACCTTCACGCCGCCCGGCCCCGGCCGGGTGCTGCTCTGCTCCGACGGCCTGTCCCGCTACGCGCACACCCCGGCCGACCTGGCCGCGCTCGCTCCGGTCGGGCCGGCGACGGACACCGCGGCCGCCCTGGTGCGGCACGCGCTCGACTCCGGCGGCGAGGACAACGTCACCGCCGTACTGATCCCCTTTCCACCCCCGGAGGAAAAGCCGTGACAGAGGGACCCACCTTCACGACCGAGGTGTACCAGAACCAGTACCTGCCGGCGGGCGGCAGCGTCGTCGACGCGGTGGTGACCGTCACCGCGTCCGGCGGGGCCGCGGCCATCTCGGCGGGCGGCGACCCGTCGAGCGCCGCACAGGTGATCATGGTGGACTGCTCCGGGTCGATGACCAGCCCGGCTACCAAGATCTCCGAGGCCAGGCGCGCCACCGCGGCCGCCGTCGACACGCTGCGCGACGGGGTCGCGTTCGCCGTGATCGCCGGCCGGGCCGACGCCGACATGGTGTACCCGCCCCGCGCGGAGCTGGTGCCGGCGTCCGCGCAAACCCGGGCAGAGGCGAAGTCGGCGGTCAACCGGCTGACCGCGAGCGGCGGCACCGCGATCGGGCGCTGGCTCAACCTGGCCAACGTGCTCTTCGCCGGCAACCCGGCCGCGTTCAAGCACGCCATCCTGCTCACCGACGGGCGCAACCAGCACGAGACCCCCGAGCAGCTGGCCGAGGTGCTGCGCTCGTGCGAGGGCCGGTTCATCTGCGACAGCCGGGGCGTGGGCGCCGACTGGAGCGGCAGCGAGCTGCGTACCGTCGCCGCCGCGCTGCTCGGTACCGCCGACGGCCTGCCCGACCCGACCGCGCTCGCCGACGACTTCCGCAGCATGACGGAGACGGCGATGGGCAAGGCGGTGGCCGAGGTGGCGCTGCGCCTGTGGACCCCGGCCGGCTCCACCGTCCGCTTCGTCAAGCAGACGTTCCCGCACGTGGCGGATCTGACGGCACGGCGCACCGAGATCAGCGCGCGGATCGGCGAGTACCCGCTGGGCGCGTGGGGCGACGAGAGCCGCGACTACCACGTACAGGTGGAGGTGCCGGTGGGTGCGGTCGGCGAGGAGGTACTCGCGTCCCGGGCCAGCCTGGTGAGCGGGGCTCAGGTGTTGAGCCAGTCGCTGATCCTCGCGGTGTGGACCGATGACACGGCGCTGTCCACCAAGATCAACCCGAGGGTGGCGCACTACACCGGGCAGGCGGAGCTGGCCGAGGTGATCCAGGAGGGGCTGGCCGCACGCGACGCGGGCGACCTGGAGACGGCCACCTCCAAGCTGGGCCGCGCGGTGCAGCTGGCCGAGGAGTCGGGGCACGAGGACACCGCGAAGTTGCTCGCCCGGGTCGTCGACGTGGTGGACGCCAGCACCGGTACGGTCCGGCTCAAGCAGAAGGTGGCCGGTGTCGACGCGGAGCTGGCCAACGTGCGGTCCGTCAAGACCATCCGGGTGAAGAACGGCTGAGGGATCGATCATGCCTACCTGTCCGAAGGGACACGAGTCGGTCGCGACCGACTACTGCGACGAGTGCGGTACCCCCATCGGCGGCTCGCCCGGGCCGGCCGCGACGCCCGCGCCGGCATCCGCCGGCCCCGCGTCCCCCGCCTCCGCCGGCCCCTCCTCCGCCGGCCCCTCCTCCGCCGGCCCCGCCGCCTCCGCCGCGGCGGAGCCCTGCCCCGACTGCGGCGCCCCCCGCACCGGTCGGTTCTGCGAGGTCTGCGGCCGCGACTTCCTCGCGACCCCGGCCGCATCCGCCCCGCCTCCTGCCTCCCCGCCCCCCTCCTCCCCAGCCCCTTCCTCCCCGCCCCCGTCCTCTCCGGCCCCGTCCTCTCCCGCCCCTTCCTCTCCTGTCCCTTCCTCTCCGGCCCCTTCCTCTCCGGCCCCTTCCTCTCCGGCCCCGTCCTCTCCGGCCCCGTCCTCTCCGGCCCCTTCCTCTCCGGCCCCTTCCTCCCCGGCCTTGCCGCCCGACAGCGCGCTGCCCCGCCGGAACGAGCCGGTGGCCGCCTCGCGGGACGTG
>JBBWZQ010000027.1:0-2637 GCA_039649115.1 Micromonosporaceae bacterium
GGCCAATGGCACGCGGTTGCAGATCTGGGACTGCAGCGGCGGCACGAACCAGCAATGGACCCTTCCCAGCTGACACCCCCTGTTTCGCATTAGAAAGGAGAAGCATGTCCACGTCACCCCGCCGACGGAGGACCGGCCGACTGTTCCTGGCGGCTCTGGCGCTTGCCGGGTTGGGCGGCGCCGCGACCGTGGTCGCGGGCGGCTCCCACTCGACCGCCCTCACGGCCGCCGCGGCCGCCACCGCCACCTTCACCGATGACTTCGACGGGCCCGCCGGAGCGGCCGTCGACGCCAGCAAGTGGCGCCCGGAGACCGGCGACAACGTCAACAACCACGAGCGGCAGTACTACACCAGCGGCACGCACAACGCCGCGCTCGACGGCCAGGGACACCTGGTGATCACCGCCCGCAAGGACAACCCGGGCAACTACAACTGCTGGTACGGCAGCTGCCAGTACACCTCCGCGCGGCTGTCCACATCGTCCACCTTCACCCAGGCGTACGGCCACTTCGAGAGCCGGATGAAGATCCCGAGGGGCCAGGGCATGTGGCCGGCCTTCTGGATGCTCGGCAACGACATCGGCAGCGTCGGCTGGCCGAACAGCGGCGAGATCGACATCATGGAGAACGTCGGCTTCGAACCGGGCACCGTGCACGGCACCATCCACGGGCCGGGCTACTCCGGCTCCGGCGGCATCGGCGCGGGCTACACCCTGCCCGGCGGGGCGCACTTCTACGACGACTTCCACACCTTCGCGGTCGACTGGTCTCCGAACTCGATCCAGTGGTCCGTCGACGGGAACGTCTACGAGACCCGTACGCCGTCCGACCTGAACGGCAACCGCTGGGTCTTCGACCACCCCTTCTACATGATCGTCAACCTCGCCGTGGGCGGCTACTGGCCCGGCGACCCGGACGGCAGCACGACCTTCCCGCAGCAGCTGGTCGTCGACTACGTGCACGTCACCACTTCCGGCTCGCCCGGCGGGCGTACCGGCCAGATCACCGGCTACGGCGGCAAGTGCGTGGACGTGAACGGCGCCAACAGCGCGAACGGCACGGCGGTCCAGCTGTACGACTGCAACGGCTCCTCGGCGCAGCAGTGGACGGTGGCCTCGGACCAGACGCTGCGCGCCCTCGGCAAGTGCATGGACGTGACCGCGGCCGGCACGGCGAACGGCAGCCAGGTCCAGCTGTACGACTGCAACGGCACGGGCGCGCAGAAGTGGCAGCCCGGCGCCAACGGGTCCCTGGTCAACCCGAACTCCGGGCGGTGCCTCGACGCCACGGGCCCGAGCTCGGCCAACGGCACCCGGCTGCAGATCTGGGACTGCGCCGGCAGCGCCAACCAGCGCTGGACGCTCCCGAGCTGATCAGCGGTTCCCCGCGCCGGTGCCCGAGGCTGTCGTCGGGCACCGGTGTCGGTGCCCGAGGCACGTGTCGGGGCCGGTGTCGGTGCCCGAGGTTGACGTGTCGGGCTCCGGTGTCGGTGCCCGAGGCTGTGCGTCGGGCACCGGTGTCGGTGCCCGAGGATGGGCGGGCACCGACACGGGGGGCGTGCCGTCATCCCGGGACGGGTATGGGGGACCTCCGGGGGGACGAATCAGGTGAAGGCGGCGCGTGCTTATCCGATCACCGCGCATACGACGGACGTGCGGATCGAGCAGGTGGAGGTCCCGATACCCCGTCGGGGCGAGGTGCTCGTGCAGATCACCGCGGCTGGCGTGACGCCGCTCGACTACTCCGTCGCGACGGCCGGCCCGTCAGAGGTGGGACTGCTCCCGGTCACCCTCGGCAGTGAGGGCGCCGGTCTGGTGGTCGCCGACCCTGACGCGGGCTGGCCGATCGGCACGCGGGTGATGTTCTTCGCCGGGTCCGGCGGTGTCACCGCCGACGGAACGATGGCCGAGTACGCGGTGGTGCCCGCCCGGAATCTCGCCGAGATCCCGGTCAGCGTGTCCGACGAGGTCGCGGCGGCCGTCCCGATCGCGTACCTCACCGGCCTGCTCGCCCTGCGGACGGGAGCGTTCCAGCCCGGCAAGTGCGTCTTCGCGCCGGGCATCGGGGGCAGCGTCGGGAACGCCACTGTGCAGCTGGCGCGGGCCCTCGGTGCGGCTGCCGTCGCCGGCGGCGCGGGCACCACGGCCAAGGCCGAGGCCGTCCGCGCGTCCCCGTGGGCTCAGGGCATCGAGGTCGTCGACCTTGAGCGCGACCGGTTGCCGGACGCGCTCGGCGACAGCTTCGCCGGCGGCGTCGACCTGGCCGTCGACGGCGTGGGGGGAGCGGTGACCGCGCAGATCGCGTGCGCCATGGCGGTGTGCGGGCACCTGATCCTGGTCGGCTGCTCAGGCGGCCGCAGCACCGAACTCCCGCTCGACGAGGTCATCGACCGCTGCGCCACGCTTCACGGCTTCTCACTGCACGCCGCGTCGGCCGCGCAGTCGAGCGCGGCCTGGGCCGAGATCACCGAACTGTTGACGACCGGGCGGATCAGCCCGGTCATCGACTCCATCTACCCTCTCGAGGCGGTCGGAGAGGCGCTCCGCCACCTGGTCGAGGACCGCCCTGTCGGGAAGGTCGTCATCACCGGCCTGTCCTCGACCCGGTGACAGCGGTTCAGATCGCCGTGAGGCGCGC
>JBBWZQ010000032.1:0-14724 GCA_039649115.1 Micromonosporaceae bacterium
TGGGATCACGGATGCCGGACGATCGGCGCGGGTTGCGGCCCGGCACGCGGCTTTCCGCCCCGCTGCCGGCAGGCAAGCGGGGCGGCTCACCGCAGGGCCGGTTACCGCGCCCGCGCCGCGCGGAGCGCGGCGCCTTGATCACAATACAGACCAAATCGGCAATGAAGCTTCGCGACCACGCCTTCAGCGCCAGGCACTGTCACAGATGAGCGGCACAGTCGGGCGAAGCGGTGTCAAAATGTAGCGAGCAACAGCGAACCTGTGGCTCGACTACTGGATCAACCGGTGGTACTGCTGCGACCGAGCGCCGTCGTTCTGTCGGTGGCGTGCGGTACGGTGGCCGCGCGTTCGGCAAGCGTTCACCGAGGTACGCGGCGCCGGCCTGCTGCTCGGCCCGCCCAAGTCCCGGGCCGGCCTGCGCACCGTGTCCGTACCCGCGTCGATCCTGCCGACGCTCCGACGCCACCTGGCGGACTTCGCCGGCGAGGAACCGACCGCGCTCGTGTTCACCGGTCCGAACGGCCGGCCGATCTGGCGCGGCAACTTCAACACGCTGGTCAAGTGGCGGGAGCGGGTCGAGGCGGTGGGCATGCCGGGCCTGCACTTCCACGACCTCCGCCACACCGGAAACACTCTCGCGGCCCGGACAGGCGCCAGTACCAAGGAACTGATGGCCCGGATGGGCCACGACTCGGCGCAGGCAGCCATGATCTACCAGCACGCAACGAGCGAGGCGGACCGGGCCATCGCGAAGGCCGTCGACGAGGCGGTCAAGAAGGCGCGCAAGGCCACCAAGAAGACGCCCCGCCCGAAGAAGAGCGACGACCCGGACGGCGGCGCGGCCGGCGTGCTGGCCCCGGTGAGCTAATGGCCCGTGAATGGCCCGAACCATGATCCAGGACGGAGAGACATCGAAGGCCCTGGTTGGGACGAGTGCACTGGCCAGGGCCGGAGGGGGAGAGCGGGTGAAGGGAATCGAACCCTCACTGTCAGCTTGGGAAGCTGATGTTCTGCCATTGAACTACACCCGCAGGGCGACGACCACTGTACCTCACCTCCTCCGGAGACGGCGCCATCCCCGGCGCCGCCCCGGATCCCGCCAGATCTCATACCCGGCCGGTACCGTCGGCTCGCGGTGCCGGGCCACCATCGCCACGTCCACGCTGAACTCGTACAGGCGCCAGTCCGCCTTCGGGTCCGCCTGAACCCTCCTCGCCAGCCGGCTGACCCGGGCCCGGTCCGTCACCCGCCGGGCGACCCCCGACACGTACGCCTCGTCGTTGCTGTCCTCGGGTGGGAAGGCGTGCAGCGCGTACCGGCCGTCACGGTCGAGGTCGCCCCGCTTCGGCGAGTTCATCACGAAGCAGTACAGCCCGTCATCCGTGATCACGGGAGACACGGGGTGTAGCCGGGGACCGCCGTCGGCCCGTACCGTCGCCAGGTACCCGAGACCCGGCCCGTACTGGTGGACCAGGTCCCTGATCGCGGACGCGAGCCGAGGCTCCGCCGCGACGAACTCGGACCACGATGCCATACCACCGACTCTATCGAACACATGTTCGAGATTGGAAGCGGGGTAGTCTCCCTGGGTGCTGCTCTCCGACCGCGACCTGGTCGCCGAGCTCAAGGGCGGTCAACTGCGACTCGACCCGGTTGAGCCGGCGCTCATCCAGCCGTCCAGCATCGATGTGCGCCTGGACCGCTGGTTCCGGGTGTTCAACAACCACCTGTACACGCACATCGATCCGTCGATCCAGCAGGACGAGCTGACCTCGCCGATCGAGATGGAGGACGGGCAGGCCTTCGTCCTGCACCCGGGTGAGTTCGTGCTCGCCTCCACGCTGGAGGTCATCTCGCTCGGGCACCAGCTTGCCGGCCGGCTGGAGGGCAAGTCGAGCCTCGGGCGCCTCGGGTTGCTGACCCACTCGACGGCGGGCTTCATCGATCCGGGCTTCTCCGGTCACGTGACGCTGGAACTGTCCAATGTGGCCAATCTGCCGATCATGTTGTGGCCGGGCATGAAGATTGGCCAGCTGTGCATCTTCCGGCTGTCCTCGCCGGCCGAACACCCCTACGGTTCCCAGGTTTACGGGTCGCGCTACCAGGACCAGCGCGGCCCGACGCCGAGCCGGTCATACAAGAACTGGCGGGTATGGCCGACGAGTCAGCCGGGACGGCCGTAGCTGTTGATGGGCGACGAGTTGATGGGCTTCATCCGGACGTAGTCGCCCGTGCTGGGCGCGGCCATCACCCAGCCGTTGCCGACGAATATCGCCACGTGGTGGACGTCCGCGTAGTAGAAGACCAGGTCGCCGATCCTGAGGTTGGCCGCGCTGACCCGGGTGGTGACCTGCTTCTGTCCGGCCGCGTTGTGCGGCAGCGACACGTTGGCGCCGTTGAGCCACGCCTGCTGCGTCAGGCCGGAACAGTCGAATGTGGACGGTCCGTTGGTCCCCCACCGGTACGGCTTGCCCGCCTGCGTGCACGCCCACCTGGCCGCCCGCGCTCCGGGACTGCCGTCGTACGTGGCGGGGCAGGCGGCCGGCCGGTACTTGCCGGTGGCGGTGGAGGTTCCGTACGCGGCGAGGCGCAGCTTGTTCAGCTGGGCGATCTGCGCGTTGATGGCGTCCCGCTTCGCGGCGAGCGCGGCCTGCTGCTGTGACAGGGTCGTCACCAGCTGGTCGATCGGCGCCTCCTGGGCGTCGTACTGGTCCTTGAGCGCCCTCGCGTCGGCCACCGCCGCCGTCTGCTGGATCGCCAACTGATTGAGGATCGTCAACTGATCCACGAACGTGCTGAGCTTGCCCGAGGTCATCAGCGCGGAGAGGGCGGAGCCGGGACCCTGCATGTACATCCGCGCGGAGACGGCACCCACCCGGGCCCGGGCCAGCTCGACCTTTACCGCGAGTGGCTGGATCTTCGCCTTGAGCTGTGCCACCTTGGTCTGCTGGACCTGGAGCTTGTCGTGTACGGCGTTCCACTGCTCGATGAGCGGCTCCACCTGGTTCCACGCGGCGTTGATCTGCGCCTCCAGCTGCCCCGGTGACGGAGCCGCGTGGGCGTTGCCCATGGTGGCGAGGAGCAGACCGAACGTGGCGAGCGCGCTCAGAACGATCACCCGGAGGGTGCGCGGCGCATAACCTCCCACGGGAGGTACCCCTTCTTCCCTGCCGCCTACCGGGTTAGCTGACGGGTTCGGGTCTGGGAAGGCCCCCTACCGCGGTGTGCGGATTCACCCCAGTGACGAATGGGTCCCCGGCTCGTGGTGACGACTCGGCGGTGCCGCCGGGGTCTCCCCGACTGGGCGACCGACTTCCGGACGGCGACGGGATAAACGTTAGGTAAGGATCACTCACCTTCGCAAGCGAACGCGCCAAGTACTTCGCGGTGTGCCGGTGACCTTACGGTCTGCCGTACGACGGCGTTTCACCGAGCGAGTTGACTTTGGACTCGCGCACCCAGTCGCCGTCATGCGGTGCGTGCACCATCCAGCCGTTGCCTATGTAGATTCCGACGTGGTGGCTGGGACTCCCGTAGAACACGAGGTCGCCGGGGCGCGCGCTGGCGGCGCTCACCCTTGTCGCATCGGACTTCTGCACCGCTGACTGGTGGTAGAGGGACACGCCGGCGGCGGCCCAGGCGGCCATGGTGAGACCGGAGCAGTCGAACCTCGCCGGGCCGGACGCACCCCAGGAGTACGGGGATCCGATGTGGGCACACGCGTACGAGACGGCCTTCGCGGCCTTGCCTCCGACGTAGACCTGCGGGCACAGCACCGGCTTGAGCGAGCCGCCCGATCCGCCGCCGGACCCGTACGCCTGCTGGCGCAGCTTCTGCAGCTGGGCGAGCTGGTCGGTGATGGTCTTCTTCTTGGCCGCCAGGTCGGCGTCCTGCTGGGCGAGCTGGTTGACCAGGGCGTCCAGTGGCCGGCGCTGGGTGTCGTACTCGGTGACCTTGCTGCGCACGCCGGCGATGGCCTCGCGCTGGTGCTTCGCCATCTGGTCCAATGTGGTCAGTTGGTCGGCGAGGCGGGCCGGGGTACCCGCGGAGAGCAGGGCGTTGACGCTTGAGCCGGGGCCGTGCATGTACAGCTGCGCGGACATCGCGCCCACCTGCGTGTAGGCCATCTGTACCTGCAACTGGAGCGGATCCATCCGCTGCTTCAGCCTGGCCAGCTTCGCCTTGTTGTCCTGCAGCTTGGTGTGCACCGCGTTGTACTGCTCGATGGTCAGCTCGGACTGGTTCCACAGCGCGGCGATCTGCTTCTCGACCTGAGACGGCGTCGGCGCGGCGTGGGCGGCCGTGGCGGCAAAGGCGACCACGAGCCCGGCACACGCGGCGACCAACCAGAAAGCGGATCGGGGCAGGAGCACGATCCTTCACCTTAGGGAAGGCGGCATACGACCGGCAAGCCAGTCATACAGCCAAACTCGCTGTGCAGTCAGCGGGCGACGCTGTGTGCCTGGCGTCCGCCGCCGACCACGGCGCGCAGCACGTCGTCGAGCGCCAGCACGCCGAGCGGTACCCGGCCGTCGCTCACCAGCACGATGTGCCGCCGCTCGCGCCGCATCGCGAGCAGCGCCTCGGCGAGGGTACGGTCGGGCGGTATCACGGGCAGCGGCCGCACCAACTGCGGCGGTATCGGCGCCCGCCGGGCCAATCCCTCGAAGCCGATGACGTCTTTGACGTGGATGAACCCGCGTACCCGCCGGGAATCGCGCTCCACCACGGGAAAGCGCGACCGGCCGGTGCGGTTGGCGAGCACCTCCAGCGCCGCGGGGGACACGTCCTCGGTCACCGTGGTGACCGAGGACCACGGCCGCAGTGCGTCGGCGGCGGTGCGTTCATGCAACGCCAGGGCGCCGGTGATGCGGGCGTGCTCCTCCTGGTCGAGCAGGCCCTCGGTGCGCGACTCGGCGACCAGGCCGGCCAGTTCCTCGGCGGTGTACACCGTCTTCACGGCTTCGGCCGGCACGATCCGCCAGATCCGCAGGATCTGCTGGGACAGCCAGCGCATCGTCACCAGGAGGGGCTTGGTGGCGAGGCAGAACCAGAGCATCAGCGGGCCGAGCCAGAGCACGGCGCGCTCCGGACTGACGAGGGTGAGATTCTTCGGCACCATCTCGCCGATCACGGTGTGCGCGAACACGACGACGACCAGCGCGAGCACGAACCCGACCGGGTGCGCGGCACCGCTGGGCAGGCCGGCCGCGTGGAACGGACCGGCGAGCAGGTGGGCGAGCGCGGGTTCGGCGATCGCACCGAGGCCCAGCGAGCAGATGGTGACGCCGAGCTGGGCACCGGCGATCATCAGCGGTACCTGGCCCATCGCGCGCAGTGCCTGCCGTGCCCGGGCCGATCCGGCGGCGGCCTGCGGCTCGATGACGGTCCGCCGCGCGGCGATCAGCGCGAACTCGCCGGCCACGAAGAACGCGTTGCCCAGCAGGAGCAGGAGGGTGATGAACAGGTCACCCATCGGGATCCTCCGGCCGGGTCACCCGCACCTGGGCGATGCGCCGGCGGTCGACCTCGACGACGGTGAACTCCCAGCCGTGCTCCGTCACGGTCTCGCCCTCGACCGGGATGTGCCCCAACCGCGCCATCAGGAAGCCGGCGAGGGTCTCGTACGGGCCCTCGGGGAGGCGGAACCCGGTCACCTCGGCAAGTTCGTCCTCGCGGATCACCCCGTCGACGAGGAAGGTCTGGCGCGGCCGGGAGGACGGGTCCGGATCGGGCACGGTGATCTCGTAGGCCGCGGGCTCGACGTCGTGCTCGTCGGCGATCTCGCCGACCAGCTCCTCGGCGAGGTCCTCCAGGGTCACCAGGCCGTCGGTGCCGCCGTACTCGTCGAGCACGATGGCCATCTCGTCGCCGGCCGCGTGCAGCGCCTCGAGCACCCCGTCCAGGTCGAGACTCTCCGGCACGTAGACCGGCTCGCGGGCGATCGAGGCCACCGTCGTGGTCGGCCGCTGCGCCGTGGGTACGCCCAGTGCGCGGGTCACGCTGACCACGCCGGTGACCAGGTCCACAGTGGACTCGTACACCGGGAACCGGCTGTAGCCCGTCGTCCGTACCGTGCGCAACAACTCGCCCACCGGCGTGTCGGCGTGCAGCGCGACGACATCGACCCGCGGGGTCATCGCCTCGGCGGCCCGCTTTTCCCCGAAGCGGATGGTGCGCTGCAACAGCTGCGCGGTGTCTTCGGGCAGCGCGCCGGCCTTCGCCGAGATGGCGGCGAGCAGCCCCAACTCCTCGGGGGAGCGGGCACTGGCCAGCTCCTCCTGCGGCTCGACGCCCAGCCGCCGCACCACGAAGTTGGCGGTGCCGTTCAGGCCGCGGATCAGCCAGGAGAACGTCCTGGAGAACATCCGCTCGGGCCCGGCGGTCGCGCGGGCCAGCGGCATCGGGCGGGCCAGCGCGGCATTTTTGGGTACGAGCTCCCCGAAGAGCATCGAGAACAGCGTGGCGACGGCCAGCGCGAGAACGTGGCTGAGCCGCTCGTGGTGCCCGGTGACCGGGTCGATCAGCCGGGTCAGCGCCGGCTCGGCCAGGTACCCGGTGAGCAGCGCGGCGATGGTGATACCCAGCTGCGCGCCGGACAGCTCGAAGGACAGCCGGCGCAGCGCCTTGCGGACCGTCCGCGCCTTGCGGTCGCCGGCCTGGGCCTGCGCCTCGATCGCCGACCGGTCGACGGTGACCAGCGAGAACTCGGCCGTGACGAAGAACGCGTTCGCGGCGGTGAGCAGCACGAACGCCAGCAACGGCAGCGCGGTCAGCAATGTGGCGTCGATGATCTGTTCACCCCGGCACTAATTGTGCCCGATCCGTAGGTCAGGTAACGCCGGAGTCCGTCTTCACGGATCGCAAGAGGACGGTGGCGACGTCGACCACCTCGGCCCTGCCCGGTGCGGTGCTGTTCATCCCGTCGGAGAGCATGGTCATGCAGAACGGGCAGCCGACGGCGACGGTACCGGCGCCGGTGGCCACCGCCTCCTCGACCCGGTCGGTGTTGATCCGCTTGCCGATCCGCTCCTCCATCCACATGCGCGCGCCGCCGGCGCCACAGCAGAAGGAGCGTTCGGAGTTGCGCGGCATCTCGGTGACGCCGCCCGCCGCGGCCTTGCCGAGGACCTCGCGGGGCGGCGTGAAGACCCGGTTGTGCCGGCCGAGGTAGCACGGGTCGTGGTAGGTCAGCCCGCCGTCGACCGGCTGCACCGGTACCAGCCGGCCGGCGCCGACCAGGTCGGCCAGCAGCTGGGTGTGGTGCACCACCTGGTACGCGCCGCCGAGCTGGCCGTACTCGTTGGCCAGGGTGTTGAAGCAGTGCGGGCAGGTGGCGACGATCTTCTTGACGCCGGCCGCGTTCAGCGTCTGCACGTTCTGCTGGGCCATCATCTGGAACACGAACTCGTTGCCGAGCCGGCGGGCCGGGTCGCCGGTACAGGTCTCGCCGTTGCCGAGGATGGCGAAGGAGACGCCGGCCTGGTGCAGGAGCGTGGCCACGGCACGGGTGGTCTTCCTGGCGCGGTCCTCGAAGGCGCCCGCGCAGCCGACCCAGAACAGATATTCAACGGACTCCGACCGCGAACCACCAGGAGAGGAGATGCGCGGCACCGGGAAGTCCAGCCCCTTCGTCCAGTCCTCGCGGGTCGCCGGCGGCGCGCCCCACGGGTTGCCCCTGCTCTCCAGGTTGCGCAGCATGGTGCCGGCCTCGCTGGGGAAGTTGGACTCGATCAGCACCTGGTACCGGCGCATGTCCACGATGTGGTCCACGTGCTCGATGTCCACCGGGCACTGCTCCACGCAGGCGCCGCAGGTGGTGCACGACCACAGCACGTCGGGGTCGATCACGCCACCCTCGGCGGCACCGCCCACCAACGGTCGCGCCGCCTCGGCCAGCGCCAGCGCGTCGACCTTGCTGTGATCTTCTCCGGCCAGCAGATAAGGGGCCTTCGCGTACGCGTGGTCGCGCAGCGAGATGATCAGCAGCTTGGGCGACAGCGGCTTGCCCGTGTTCCACGCCGGGCACTGCGACTGGCACCGGCCGCACTCCGTGCAGGTGGTGAAGTCCAGCAGCCCCTTCCAGGTGAACTGCTCCACCGCGGCGACCCCGAACTGGTCCCGTTCGGGATCCGCCTCCTCGAAGTCCAGCGGCCTGCCCGCGCTCATCATCGGCCGCAGCCCGCCCAGCGTCGGCTGCCGGGTGGCCGTGCGCTTGAAGAAGATGTTGAAGAAGGCGGCGAACCGGTGCCACGCCACGCCCATCGTGACGTTCGAGGCGACCACGACCACCCAGGTCATCGAGATAACGATCTTGACGAGCCCGATGGCGGTGACCGCGGCGCCGCTGGCCGGCAGGAGGTTGCCCAGCGTGTGGCTGACCGGCGCCGCCCAGGTCGGGAACGGCAGGTGCCCGTTCGCCGCCTTGAACCCCCGGATCAGCAGGCCGCAGAGGAGCACCAGCAAGATGATCCACTCGACGAAATACCCCTGCCACATGGTCGAACCGGTGAACCGCGAGCGGCCCCTGCGGCGCGGCCGGTTCACCAGCCGGATCGCCATCAGGGTCAGGATCGCCGGGATGCCCAGCACCGAGAAGATCTCCGTGGCCAGCCCGAACACCGACCAGTGACCGAGCAGCGGCAGCTCACCGGTCGGCGTGAACACCTCCCAGTAGGCCTCCAGCACCAGCGAGGACAGCAGGATGAACGCGACCATGACGAACCAGTGCGCGGTACCGACGACACTCCACTTGAGCATCCGGGTGTGCCCCAGGGTCTCGGCGAGCATCACCCGCAGCCGGCTGCCCTTGGTGCCGAAGCGCTCCGGGTCGGGCTGACCGAGCCGGATCACGATCACCATCCGGCGCACCGCCAGGACGAGCAGCACGGCCGCCAGTACCGACACCGCGAGCGCGACCGGGGCGGCAACCCACTGCAGCGGTCCCATGCGTACGCCTCCCGACTTCGCCGACTACCGCGTCCGAAGCCTACGCGACTTGTTACTAGCTAGTAACGTGATGTCCGCCGCAGCCTGCCGCGCGGAGTCAGCGCCAGCGGGAGAGAAGTCCGAGGGACGCGACCATCGCGCCGAAGCCGACCGCGAGGTTCCAGTAGCGCCAGCTGCTCATCGGGTACAGGCCGCCGGACAGGTAGTAGGTCACCAGCCAGGCGATGCCCACGAAGATCAGTGCCAGCGAGGTCACCGGTACCCAGGTCGGGCTCGGCTTCTTCCGGCTGGCGATCGCGGCACGCGGCGACACCTCGGCCGGCGGGGTGTAGACCTTCTTCTGTCGCACACGGGACTTGGGCACGGCTGCTCTCCTGGAGGGGAACGTCAGTGAACGGTACCCCTGGGCGCCGGGCTGTCACCAGTCGGGCACGGGGCGGGGATAATGTCCGCGAGCTAGCGTAGTCCGATTCGCGGCCAGGTGTGCGACGGGGATGGGCGTCCGCACTCAGGAAGCACGCACTCGGGCACGCGGAGGAGGAACCGGTGGAGTACATCCCGGGCGGCGCGTCGTGGGGCAAAGCGTTGCGCCGGGCCGGAACCGCGCTGCTGTCGCGGCCGGTCAAGCGCCCGACCGGCTGGTCGCTGCTGGTACCCGTCGTGGCTCTCATCGCCGGGCTGCTGTTCACCACGAGCGCGACCACGGCGCGTGGCACCGCGCTGCGCGATGACCGTACCCCCCAGTTGAGCAGTCTGATCGCGGACCGCAACCGGCAGATCGCCCAGGAGGAGGCGCAGGCCGCCACCCTGCGCCGGCAGGTCGACGGCCTGACGCAGGCGGTGGGCGGCGCGGACGACACGACATCCGCGGCGGCGCGCCAGGCCGGCGAGAGCCGGCCGGGCGCCGGCCTCACCGCCGTGCACGGCCCGGCCGTCAAGGTGACCCTCAACGACGCGCCCCGGCGGGCCGACGGGAGCCGGCCGGCCGGCGCCACCGCGGACGACCTCGTGGTGCACCAGCAGGACGTCCAGGCCGTGGTCAACGCATTGTGGGCGGGCGGTGGCGAGGCGATGTCGATTATGGGGGTACGGGTGATTTCCACCAGTGCGGTACGCTGCGTTGGCAACACGCTGCTCCTCAACGGGAGGGTGTACTCCCCGCCCTTCGTGATCACGGCCATCGGTGACCGGACCGCGATGCACGCCGCCCTCGACGCGTCGGACGGAGTACGCGCGTTCCGCCAGGCGGCGACCGACTTCGGCCTCGGGTACCAGGTGGAGGATCAGGCAGATGTCAGGGTGCCGGGCTACGACGGCTCGACCGCGCTGCAGCACGCCCATCCGGGTGGCTGACTGCCGCCCATGAGCACGCAGGACAGACACGTGGCGCGGCACAGCGCGCACGAGGACGACGAGACCACGGTCCTGCCGCGGATAACGGACGCCGCCCCGCCGGACGACAAGGACAGCAGCGCCACCCTTCCCGCGCAGCCGGTGGAGCCCGAGCCCGACCTGACGGCGATCCTGCCCGTGTTCATCCCGGCGCCCCGCGCGGACCGGCCGGCCGTGGACCAGCCGCCGGAAAAGCCGCGGGCGGCCCGATCCCGCGGTGTGGCGGACATGGTGCGGCTGGTCGCCCGCTCGACCGGCGAGGTTCTGATCACGTTCGGCGTGGTGGTGATGCTGCTCGCCGTGTACGAGGTCTGGGGCAAGGGTGCGATCATCCACGACCACCAGAATGCCCTGAACAGCCAGCTCTCCCAGTCCTGGGGCGACCCGGCCGTGGGGCCTTCCGCCAGCGCCGCCGCGCCGGATGCGCCGCCACCGGGCTGGGCGATCGGCCGGCTCTACATACCCACCCTGAAGCTGGTGTGGGTGGTGGTGGAGGGCGTCGACCTCAAGGACATCCGGTACGCGCCCGGCCACTACCCGGGCACCGCGATGCCGGGGCAACTGGGCAACTTCTCGATCGCCGCGCACCGGGAGCCGGGCATGTTCTGGGACCTGGACCGGGTGCGCGACGGTGACGACCTCGTCGTGGAGACCCGCACGAGCTGGTACGTGTACCAGGTCTTCCAGACCCACATCGTCACGCCGCACTCGGTCGAGGTGGTGGCGCCGGTACCGAACCAGCCCGGCGCCGCGGTCACGCAGAAGGACATGACGTTGACGACGTGCAACCCGAAGTGGGACAACTACCAGCGGCTCGCCGTGCACGCGAGGCTGGTCGGCTCGTACCCGCACAGCGCGCGCCCGTCCCTGCTGGGAGGCTGAGTGTACGGGTGGATCTGGCGCCACCTGCCCTTCGGGCGCCGCGGCAAGCTGGTCGGCTCGCTCCTGCTCGCCGCCGCCGCGGTGGCCCTACTCTGGTACGTGGTCTTCCCCGCGGTCGACCCGCACCTGCCGTTCAACAACGACGGGCACGTGAGCACCACCCAGAACGACCAGCCCAACCCGGACAACGTCGTCTCGTCCCCGACCCGCTGAACCGCTGATCCCGCAGGGAGCACCCGTGCGCATTCTGGTCGTCGACAACTACGACTCGTTCGTCTACAACCTCGTGCAGTACCTGGGTCAGCTCGGCGTGGACTGCGACGTGCGGCGCAACGACGAGATCGACGTCGCCGAGGTGGGCCGGCTGGACCCGGCGGGCGTGCTGCTGTCCCCCGGGCCGAGCACGCCGCAGCGCGCCGGTATCTGCATGGACGTGATCACCGCGTACGGCGGCCAGCTGCCGATCTTCGGAGTGTGCCTCGGGCACCAGGCGTTCGGCGCCGCCTACGGGGCGACCGTGAACCGGGCACCGGAGCTGTTGCACGGCAAGACGTCCGTGGTGCACCACGGTGGCGAAGGGGTGCTGGCCGGGCTGCCCTCGCCGGTCACGGCCACCCGGTACCACTCGCTCGCGGTGGTGGAGTCCACGCTCCCGGCGGAGATCGAGGTCACCGGCCGCACCGAGTCGGGTGTGGTGATGGCGATGCGCCACCGCAGCCTGCCGATCGAGGGCGTGCAGTTCCACCCCGAGTCGGTACTCACCCAGGGCGGGCACCTCATGCTGGCCAACTGGCTGGCGGTGTGCGGGTACCCGGCGGCCCTGGAGCGCGCTCCGGAACTCGCCGCCGAGGTGGAGACCCGGCGCCAGGCCGCATTCGCCGCCTGAGCCTGGAATCCCGACGAGGGGTCAGGCCGCCGGGGACGAGGGGGGCACGCTGGGCGGGCCGGCGGAGGGCGAGGCGGGCGCGCCGGGCGTACCGACGAAGATCTTCACCGTGGTGCTGAACTTCTTGACCACCCCTTGTGCCGGATCCTGACCGGTCACCGTCCCGACCTGGGCCGCGTTGTCGACCACCTGCGTCACCGCCCGCACGCTCGTGAAGCCGGCGTTGCGCAGGTTGGCCTTCGCCTCCGCCTCGGACTGCCCGAAGACGTTGGGTACCGCGCCCATGTTGTGCGACGACAGGTGCACCGTGACGGCCGCACCCACCGCCACCGTGGCACCGGTGGCCGGATCCGTGCTCACCACCGTGTCCTGTGCCTTGTCGCTGTCCACGTGGTCGAAGGTCGGCTTCAGGCCCAGCCTGGTCAGCTGCGCCTGGGCATCCGCCTTGGTGGCGTCGGTGAGGCTCGGGATGGCCACCTTGCCCGGCCCCTCGCAGACGTCGTACGAGACGAAACTGCGCTGCGGCACGTGCTGGCCCGCCAACGGGTTCTGGCCCATCACCTTGCCGGTGGTCTGGCAGTTGGTGACCGGCTTCGGCGCGCCGCCCAGGTTCACACCCTGCAGGCTCGCCTCCGCCTCGTCCTTGGTCTTGCCGACCAGGCTCGGCACCACCGCCGTCGGGGTGCGGTTGGCCAGCCAGATGCCCGCGCCCAGGGCCGCGACCGCGAGCACGCCGAGCAGGGTGAGACCGACCAGTGCCCAGGTGGAGGCGCGCCGGCGCTGTGCGTTGCCCACCCGCGCGGCGGCACCGGTGTTGCGGGGGCCGGCCACCCGCGGCGGTGGCGGCGCCTGCGGCATCCGCTCCGCCTCGCGCAGCACCGGGGTCGCCATGACCGGCCGCCCGGCGGCGGCGCGCAGCAGGTCGGCCCGCATCTCACCGGCACTCTGGTACCGGTTCATCCGGTTCTTCGCCAGCGCCTTGAGAACCACCGCGTCGACCTCGGGCGGCACGTCCCGGTTGGAGTCGCTGGGCGGCTTCGGGTCCTCCCGCACGTGCTGGTACGCGACGCTCACCGGGTTGTCGCCGACGAAGGGCGGGTGCCCGGTCAGCAGCTCGTACAGCACGCACCCGGTCGCGTACACGTCGGAGCGCGCGTCGACCGCCTCTCCCCGCGCCTGCTCCGGCGAGAGGTACTGGGCCGTGCCGATGACCGCGCTGGTCTGCGTCATCGTGGTGGCCCCGCTGGCCAGGGCCCGCGCGATGCCGAAGTCCATCACCTTGACCTGGCCGGTCTGGGTCAGCATGACGTTGCCGGGCTTGACGTCGCGGTGGATGATGCCGTGCCGGTGGCTGAACTCGAGTGCGGCACAGATGTCCGCGGTGATCTCCATGGCACGCCGCGGCATGAGCCGGCCTTCGGCCGCGAGGACCTCCTTGAGGGTACGGCCGTTGACGAACTCCATGACGATGTACGGCAGGGTCTCGCCGTTCGGGCCGCGCTCCTCGCCGGTGTCGTAGACCGCGACGATCGCCGGGTGGTTCAGGGAGGCCGAGTTCTGCGCCTCCCGACGGAACCGCAGCTGGAAGTTGTCGTCGCGCGCGAGGTCGGCGCGCAGCATCTTGATCGCGACGTCCCGGCCCAACCGGAGATCGCGACCACGGTGCACCTCGGCCATCCCGCCATAGCCGAGCAGCTCGGCGACCTGGTACCTGTCCCCGAGCAGGCGGCCCGCACTCATAGCGTCAGTCGTCCCTTGTCAGTGTTAACGGTCATGACCTTGCCCACCCCGGCCTAGTTCCCCGGGCCGCTTGCATTCGGTGACACCGGAGCGTCGGACTGCGGACCCGCGCTCGTGCAGCTCACGTTGGCGCCGATCCCGATCCCGCAGGACGGCGCCGAGGACGGCCCGCCCGTGGGGTTGTCCCCGCCGTCCGCGCCGGTCGCCACGACCAGCGTGACCACGGAGCCGCGCGGCGCCGTGGGGCACGGGCTGACGGCGACCACGCGGCCCTTGTGGCCGCCTGCCCGGGACACCCGATTCACCGTGAAGCCCTGCTGCACCAGTTGCTTCTCCACCGGCTGGACATTCTTGCCCACCAGGCTGTTGCACTGCAGGTCGACCAGGTCGGCGTTGGTCTGGCCGCCAGTCTGACCCCCACCCGACTGCGAGGTGGTGACCCCACCGCTGCCGCCGGGCGTGTTGCCGATCGACTTGTGGTTGCCCAGCAGTGCCCAGGCTCCGATACCGCCGATCACGAGCAGCGCCACCAGACCCACCAGGACGCCGGCGATGACGAGACCGCGGCGACTGTTGCCGGCCCGCGGGGCGGCCACCGGAGTCGCGGCGGTGAGGTATCCCGTGTCCGGACGGCGCGGCGGCGCGGTCGGCACCGAGGCGGCGCCGCGGTTGTACCCGCCGCCGGGGCCGGGACCACGGGCGCCCGGGCCGGGGCTCACCGGGCGGGGGCTCACCGGGCCGGTCGGGTAGGCCGGCATGACGCGGGTGCCGCCGGAGGCCGCGACGGGCGGGCGCGGTCCGATCGGCGGGGAGGTCGGCATCCCGGAGACCGGGCTGCCGAGCGGGCCCGGCGAGGTCTGTGACGTCACGGGTGG
>JBBWZQ010000033.1:0-35475 GCA_039649115.1 Micromonosporaceae bacterium
TCGGCTCGGTCCAGGCGGTCGCCTGGCTGGCGAAGAGCGCCGACGAGGTGGTCTGCCCGCTGGTGCCGGTGGCGTTCGGCGCGGTGAGCCGCTACTTCGGTTCGTTCGAGCAGGTCACCGACGATACTGTGATCGCCTTGCTGGCGGAGTCGGCGGGCGACGCCGGCTAACTCGCTGGCCCGCCGCGGGCATCGGCGGCAATCATCGACGGACCATGTGATTCCCAGCCTCGTCCGCGCACCGGCCACGCCGCGCCGGTGCTCCTCTGTGAGCGACGGGCTGGAGGTTCCTGTGTGTTGAACCGCGAGCTACGACGGTCCGGTGGGGAGCAGGTTCGGCTGATGCTGGCGCGGATGCTGCCCGCCGAGCCTCTGTGCTGGCCTCGACGAGCCGAGACAAGGCCTCGCCTGCAGGTGCGCTTCCCGCCGGCTGATGATCAGCTGGGCCCTCGCCGATCCCGACAGTGCCGCCGCCGCCGGCTAGATGACGGCCATGTCGACGAACCGGGACAGGTGCAACTGCGCGGCGACGGTCACCGTGTCGGTCGGGCCGTTGCGGTGCTTGGCCACGATGAAGTCGGCCTCACCGGCACGCGGCGACTCCTTGTCGTAGTAGTCGTCGCGGTGCAGCAGGATGACAACGTCGGCATCCTGCTCGATGCTGTTGTGGGTCGCGATGCCGTTCGCGATGAAGTTGTGGCGTCCCGGCACCGTCGCGTCGTAGACCTCCTGTTCCCCGATGGCCTCAACCGACACGACCTCGTCCCAGAAGATGTCGTTGGTGGCCAGCAACTCCAAGTCCTCGGCGTCCAGCACGGCCGCGATCCGTGACAGTCGTTGCCGGCTCGGGGCGTGCTTCCGCGGGGCGCCGCCGCGGAACTGTGCTCCAGCCGCGGCCGCGAACTCCCGGTGGCTCACGCCTCGATCCGCCAAGATGGCGCGTACGCTGTCCCACACCTCGCCGGGAATCGTATCGACGTTTGCGTTGGTCTTCAGCCCTGCCAACCGGGCGGCCAACTGCGTACCGGCCGCCGACCGCTGGCCGTGAACGCCGACACCGCGCAGGAAGCGCAACTGGTCATCTGTTCCCGAGATGTCGAGCGTGTATTGCGGCCGTACGGCGGCTGACTCGACGGTGCGCATCCGCGAGGAGACGCCGAACCGCAGGAGCAGCCTGCTCACGTCGTCGAGAAGCCGCCGGCTCGCGCAGGCGTAGCGCACCCGGCCGCCGTCGTTGTTCGTGGCGAGAGTGACGGAGCCGTCGGTCGCCCAGATGTGCCGCAGGAACAGGCCTACCTGTCGCCTGGGCAGTGAGAATACCGGCGCGGGCACGAACCTCTCGAAGGAGCCATCCGCCAGCAGATGCGCCAGCATGATGACCTCGGCGTCCGGCCAGCTCGTGAAGTCGCGAGGCGGCGGGATGTGTCTCGGCGCCGCCAGCCGAGCGCCGACGGCAATGCCATCGAGCGGACGCCAACCGTCGTAGGTGAGGAAGGGGTGGTTGGCCGTTGCCTCGATCTGCTTGCCGGACGCCAGGGAGAGCCGGAACACCTGTTTGCGGCCATTGGGAAACACGTGGCTCATCGTGCTTCGCGTGTACTTCAGCCGCTCGTCCAGCGCCCACACGGGAATGTCCCGTGCACCCGACGCGATCAGGTCGCCCAGCGACACCTCGACGTTCGTATCGGCTCGCAGCACCCGGGTCGCCGCCGTCAGGCAGCCCGACTCGCGCAGGTCGGACAGTTGAGGTCTTTTGTCGTTGCGCTGTTCGGGACCGCGGTTGAGCTGGCTGACCGCGACGACAGGGCAGTCGATCTCCTTCGCCAACAGCTTCAAGCCGCGGGACATCTCGGCCACCTCCTGCTGGCGGCTCTCCACCCGCTTCGGGGAGGTCATCAGCTGCAGGTAGTCGACGATGACCAGCTTCAGATCGTTGCGCTGCTTGAGCCGCCGCGCCTTCGCCCGGATCTCCATCAGGTTCATGTTGGGCGTGTCGTCGACGAACAGCGGCGCCTCGCTGATCTCACCCATCCGCCGGGCCAGCTTGGTCCAGTCGTCATCGGAGAGCTGCCCGGAGCGAAGGACGTGCAGCGGTACCCGCGCCTCGGCCGACAGCAGCCGCATCACGATCTCGACCTTGCTCATTTCCAGCGAGAAGATCGCACTCGCGAAGTTGTGCTTCACCGAAGCCGTACGGGCGAAGTCCATGGCGGCCGTCGATTTTCCGAGCCCAGGCCTACCGGCCACGATGATCAGCTGTCCCGGGTGCAGCCCGTTGAGCAGCCGGTCAAGGTCACCGAAGCCGGTCGGCACCCCGGTCATCACGCCACCCTGCGCGCCGACCGCCTCGATTTCGTCGAGCGTGGGCTGCAGCAGGTCGGACAGGATCGCGAAGTCCTCGCTGACGCGCCGCTCGGTGATGTCGTAGACCGTCTGCTGGGCGAGGTCGACCAGGTCGTCCGTGTCCCGCCCAGCGCCAGCCATCGAGCCGTAGCCCAACTGCACGATGCGGGTGCCCGCCTCGATCAGCCGCCGCAGCACCGCCCGCTCGGACACGATGCGGGCGTAGTAGGCGGCGTTGGCGGCGGTGGGCACGCTGGACATCAGCGTGTGCAGGTACCCGGCGCCACCGACCCGGCCAAGCTCGCCGGTACCGGCCATCGCCGCGGCAACCGTGATGGCGTCGGCCGGCTCGCCCCGCCCGTACAGGTCGAGGATGGTCTCGAAGATGGTGCTGTGGCTCGGCCGGTAGAAGTCGACCGCCCGGATCACCTCGACGACGTCGGCGATCGCGTCCTTCGACAGCAGCATCCCGCCCAGCACGCTCTGCTCGGCGGCGATGTCCTGGGGCGGCGACCGGTCGAACTGCGGGTCCGCCCGGGGAGCGCTGGCGGCGGGCGGCTCGGCGCCACGCTGCTCGGTTGGGCGCACCCCATCGGCGACAGACACCGCGCCCCCTCTTTTCGATCACCAGCCTCGCACCTGTGGTACCGCAGAGGTACGACAAGATTGCCCAGCCGAGGCGCCTGGAGCGCGCCCGCCTCCCCCGACCCCGTCCTCCGGCTGCGCTCGCCCCAAGCTCCCGGGAACGATACGGACCCTGGTCATCTGGCTCAACCAGGCCGGTGGACGAGCCTTGGGACAACCTGTGGATCGCTGCCACCAGCCTGTGCGCGACCCTGTGCACAGCCTGTGGATCCCACCCCGGCTTTCCACGGCCGTACCGGTTGACCTGCTCATCCGTAGCCCACAGGTGTGGAGTGAAGAAAGTCGGTCCGGCGTGTCGCGTTCGCTCCCCCGATCGGGGGACCCGCACACACGAAGGGGCGCCCCACACAGGCAGGGCGCCCCTTCGCTCGTCCGGTTCGCGGCTAGCCCGCCGCTTCCACATTCAGGGAGATCTTCGCGGTCACCTCGGGGTGCAGCCTGACCTGTACCTGATAGGCACCGACCGACTTGATGTGACCGGGCAGTTCGAGGCGCCGGCGGTCGAGTTGCGGTCCGCCCGCACGCCGCACCGCCGCCACCACGTCGGCCGGGGTCACCGAACCGAACAGCCGCCCACCGTCGCCCGCCCTTGCGGACAGGCTTACCTTCAGGCCTTCCAGTTGACCCTTCACCTCGCTCGCGTGACCGAGGTCGCGGATCTCGCGCGACGAGCGGGCCCGCTTGATCGACGTCACCTGCTTCTCCGAGCCGCGCGTCCACGGGATCGCGAAGCGCTGGGGGAGCAGGTAGTTGCGGCCGTAGCCGTCCTTGACCTCCACCACGTCGCCGGGGCCACCGAGACCCGACACCTCCTGGGTAAGGATGATCTTCATGTCAGATCCTCCTCAGCGCCCGGTCGTGGTGTACGGCAGGAGCGCCATCTCGCGGGCGTTCTTGACCGCACGGGCGATCTGCCGCTGCTGCTGAGCACTGACACCGGTCACCCGCCGAGCACGGATCTTCCCGCGGTCGGAGATGAACTTGCGCAACAGCGCGGTGTCCTTGAAATCGATATAGGTGATCCCGTCCTTGTCGAGCGGGTTCACCTTCTTCTTGGGCTTGCGCAGTGCGGCAGCCTTGACCATGGATCTACTCCGCGTTGCTTGTGTGGGTGGCATCAGAACGGCGGTTCATCGTCGAAGCTGCCCCCACCGCCGCTTCCACCTCCTGATGGGGCAGGTGTAGCGGTTGCCCAAGGATCGTCGGCTCCGGCGCCGCCGCCCGCGGCACCGCCGCCGGAGGACGAACCGAACCCGCCGCCTGAGCTGCGTGACATCTTCTGTACCTTCGCCGTGGCGTAGCGCAGCGACGGGCCGATCTCGTCCACCTCCAGCTCCATGACGGTGCGCTTCTCGCCTTCCTTCGTCTCGTACGACCGCTGGCGCAGCCGGCCCGAGAGGATGACGCGGGCGCCCCGCTGCAGCGACTCGGCGACGTTCTCCGCCGCCTGGCGCCACACCGTGCAGGACAGGAACAGGGGGTCCCCGTCCTTCCACTCGTTCGTCGTCTTGTCCATGAACCGTGGCGTGGACGCGACCCGGAACTTGGCCACGGCCGCGCCGGACGGGGTGAAGCGCAGCTCAGGGTCATCGGTCAGATTGCCGATGACCGTAATGGTGACGTCTCCAGCTGCCATCGTCAGTCACTCCTCGAGCACTCAGCTTTGTCTAAGGGCAGGCTGCCACACCGGTGCGACAGTCCTACCCGGAGCCGATGGGGGCCCGCCAGGGCTGCCGCGTTCAGCGGACTTCCGGGCGAATGACCTTGGTACGCAGTACCGACTCGTTGAGTCGCAGCTGACGATCCAGCTCGGCCACGGCCGCGGGCGTCGCCTGCAGGTCGATGACGGCGTAGATGCCCTCGGTCTTCTTGTTGATCTCGTACGACAGGCGCCTGCGGCCCCAGACGTCGAGTTTCTCCACCGAGCCACCCGCAGTCCGGATCACGTTCAGGTACGTGTCGAGCGACGGGGCGACGGTGCGCTCCTCAAGATTTGCATCGAGGATCACCATGATTTCGTAATGACGCAAGACGTGCTCACCTCCTCTGGGCTGGCGGCCACGGTCTCTCCGTGGCAGGAGGTCTGGCGTCGCCCGTGCAACGACACCGCGCCAGGCACGGTGTCGTCGACGAACCCGACCAGAATACCCGGCCCTTCGAGGGTCACCCCATCGGGGCAGGTCGGGCCGGAAATGACAAAGCCGCGGGGCGCCCGATCCGTCAAGCTGGGTGGGACCTGGGGAGGAACGACCACACCGACGAGCTGGATGAAGAGCGCCCCGCGGAGCCTCATATGTATCTTACGCGCGAGCTGTCCTTATTGCACGCTGAGCGATAATAGCCCGGATTGTCGCGAATGACACGCCAACCACGCAGATCGCGGCGACGAGAACCAGAATCTTCGAGGCACCCCGCCGGTGCGGCGCGGCTCTCTCCGCCGACCGGCCCGGAGCCTGGCTGGCCAGGTACGCGGGGCCCAGGCCCTGATCGGTCGCGGCCGGGTACGGACTGTTCGCGGGCGTCGACGCGGCGACCGCGACATAGACAGGGTCGGCGTCCGCCACCGCCAGGCAGGAAGGTGCGAGCCGCACCGAGACCGGCCCGTGGTGGAAGATGACGGACACCTCGTCATTGGCTTGCAGCGTGCCGGACGGACGGTCGTCGACGAGCAGGGTCGCCGTCTCCCCGAGGTGGTTGACGAAGACGACCAGCCCCTCGGCCGGCACCGACAGCGCGGCCGAGTCCGGCTGGGAGGCCGCACCCACGCCCTGCGGGCCGCAGCCACCGTTGAACGTCACGGTCGGCGACTGCGCGGCCACCGCCCAACCGGGAACGAGCAGCCCCACGCCGGTGGACACGGCGGCCAGCACAACACCCACGGCCATCGCGTACCGGCGTGTCGACGACATCGTGACCCCCAGTCAGAGCTACTCAGGTCAACGAGTCTGGTGGGAACGCAGTGACGCGTAGGCGTTCGGCGCCCGCCGAGGCTGTCGGTGGCACGACGTAGGCTCTGCGGCATGCGTATCGGAGCACATATCGGTCTCGATGACCCGCTCGGCGAAGCCGCGGCCCGAGGTGCGCAGGTCGTTCAGTTCTTCCTCACCGACCCGCAGGGCTGGGAGGATCCCGAGCCGCGGCCCGATGCCGAGGCGCTGAAGGCCGCCGACGTCGACGTCTACATCCACGCGCCGTACCGGATCAACGTGGCCACGCTGAACAACCGGATCCGGATCCCGAGCCGGAAGTTGCTGCTCAGCCACGCGACCGGCGCGGCCGCGGTCGGGGCGAAGGGGCTCATCGTGCACGGCGGCCACGTGAACAAGGGCGACGACCTCGCGGTCGGCTTCGACAACTGGCGCAAGACGTTCGCCTACGCGGCGGAGTCGGGTGGCCTGGCGACGCCGGTTCTCGTGGAGAACACGGCCGGCGGCGACAACGCGTGCGCCCGCCGGCTGGACGCGCTGGCCCGGCTATGGGACGCGATCGGGGACTACGATGTCGGCTTCTGCCTGGACACCTGTCACGCCTTCTCGGGAGGCGAGGATCTGCTCGGCATCGTCGACCGGGTGAAAGCGATCACCGGCCGGATCGACCTGGTCCACGCGAACGGGTCGAAGGATCCGTTCGACTCCGGGCGGGACAGACACGAGAACCTGGAGTCGGGCAGTATCGACCCCGATCTCGTGGTGGCGGTGATCCGGGCCGCGGGCGCTCCGGTGGTGGTCGAGACGCCGGGCGGCGCGACGGGCCAGGCCGGTGACATCGCATACCTGCGGGAGCGCCTGAAGGTGTGAGTGGTGGACCGGACCCGTCCTGCGACGGACGCGGCGTGGGCAAGGAGGCGGCGTGAGTGAGGTACGGCGTGAGTGAGGTACGGCGTGAGTGAGGTGCCGGCGTGAGTGAGGTGCGGGGTGAGCGGGAAGGCGGCGTGAGGGTGGACCAGAACGGCACGGCGCCGAGGCAAGCCACGTCCGCCGGCGGCACCGCCGCGACGGAGGAGTCGCAGGCTGCGCCAGACTCCGCCCCAGGCCCCGATCCGGTGCCCGAGCCGCCGCCAGTCGTGTCAGATGAGGCCGGTTCCGCGGATCCGGCCGAGCCGGAGCTGAACGCCGCAACCGGAACGACAACCACGGAGACGACAACCACGGAGACGACGACTGCGGAGACGACGTCGCCGGCCGAGGAGGGAACGGCCAAGGCGGAGACGGCCAAGGCGGAGACGGCCAAGGCGGAGACGGCCAAGGCGGAGACGCGGACGGCAGGGGCACAGCCGGCGGAGACGCAACCGGCGGAAGTGCCCGAGGCCCCGGTCGAGGGGCCGGCGACGAGCGGGAAGCCCGCCGAGGTCGAGGTGACCAAGTGGACCCACTTCAGCCCGGAGCCGGATCGGGTACCCGGTCGGGCCGAGCGGATCCTCGGCCGCGTCGGGCGGTTCTGGATCCACGAGTGGACACTCGCCGCACTCGGCGCCGTCGCGCTTGCCGTGATCATGACGTGGCCGTGCGCGCTGCACCCGTCGACGACCATCCCCTCCGACATCTGGGACCCGACGCTGCAGGCCTGGGAGATGGCGTGGGCGGGCCACATCATGACCACCGACCCGGGCCAGCTGTGGAACGCCAACGCGTTCTATCCCGACCCCTACAGCTTCGCGTTCTCCGACACCCTCCTCGGGTACCTGCCGGCGAGCCTGATCGGCACCGGGCCGACCGCCGCGCTCGTCCGGTACAACATCATGTTCATCCTGCTGCACGCGCTCGCCTTCTTCGGCGCGTACGCGCTGGTGCGCCAGCTCGGCGGGGCCCGGATCGCCGCGGCCGTTGCCGGTGCGGCCTTCGCCTATACGCCCTGGCGGTGGGGGCAGGCCGGGCACATGCACGTCCTGTCCATCGGCGGGATCGCGCTGAGCCTCGCCATGCTCGCCCGGGGCCACGGCTTCTCGCTGGTGCGCGACGAGGTCCGGCGGCGACGACGACCGGGTTGGGCGATCGCCGGCTGGCTCACCGCCACCTGGCAGATGAGCCTGGGCTTCGGCATCGGCCTGCCCTTCGCCTACGCGCTGGCCGGGCTGTTCGTGCTCGCGGTCGTGGCCTGGCTGGCCGGCGGGCGGCGCCCGCTGGGCCGGCGCCTGATCATCGCGGACGGTGTGGGGCTGCTGGTGTTCGGCGCGGTCGGCGCGCTGCTCGCCCAGCCGTACCTGAAGGTGCTGCGCCTGCATCCGGAGGCGAAGCGCTCGATCCAGGACATCCAGATGTACTCGCCGACGATCCGCTCGTTCTTCACGGCGCCGGAGCAGTCGCTGTTCTGGGGCTCGGCGCATGCCGCCGCCCGCGCCGCCATGCCCTACCCGGCGGAGACCACCCTGCTGGTCGGGTTCACCCTGCTCGGTCTCGCATTCGCCGGCGTCTTCTTCTCCACCTGGTCGGTCCGCGCCCGGCTGTGTCTGGTCGCCGGCACGCTCGGCAGCGGCATCCTCGCGCTGGGCACCAACTTCCACGGCGGCAGGTACAGCTACGTCCCGCTGTTCAACCACCTTCCGGGCTGGAGCGCGATCCGCACGCCCGGCCGGCTCGTCATCTGGGTCACCCTGCTGCTCGCCATCCTCGCCGCCGGCGCGGTGAGCGCCCTGGTCCAGCGTTCGACCGACCTCGTCTCGGAGCGGATACCGTCCCGACCCGGGCTGGCGCTGCGCCTGTTCCTGCTGCTCCCGCTCGTACTGGTGCTCGCCGAGGGCACCAACTGGAAGAACCTCCCGCACCCCGCCGTACCGGCGCAACCGGCCGCCATGCGCACGGTCGGCGCACCGGTCATGGTGCTGCCCAGCGATCCGCTCACCGACATGAACATCATGCTGTGGTCGACCACGTCCTTCCCCAGGATGGTCAACGGGAACAGCGGCTTCTACCCCACCGACCAGACGCACACGCGCGACGTCGTCAAGACCTTCCCCGACCAGCCGAGCGTGGAGTACCTGCGCCAGCTCGGCGTGCGCTACGTGCTCGTGGTCAAGGAGCGGGCGGCGGGTGGCGACTACGCGAAGGCGGCCGCCACCGACACCCCGATCGACGGGCTGGGGATCAACCGCGAGGACAAGGGCGACACGATCCTCTACACGCTGAGCTAAGCCAGCTCGGGCGTCGTGACCAGTCCACGCCGGGACCGGTCGCGCAGCGATCTGACCCAGTCCGCGTCCGGCGCGCCGTCGAAGACGCCGCCGTCGGGGTCGTCGTCGTACGTCTGGCGCACGGCGTCCCGGTGCGGGCGCAGGATGTCGCGGACGATGAACCCGGCCAGGACGCACACCGTGACCAGCCGCAGCATGGCGGCGCTCACGAACACCCACTCCGGGAAGACCCCTTTGCCGGAGGCACCCATCAGCTCGCCGTAGAAGGCGACGAAGTAGCAGAGCTCACCGAACTGCCAGAGCAGGAAGGCGCCCCACCGGGGCCGGGCGAGCACGGCGAGCGGCAACAGCCAGAGCACGTACTGCTGCGACCAGACCTTGGAGAAGACGAGGAACGCGGCCACCACCAGGAACCCGACCTGGGCGAGGCGCGGCCGGCGCGGCGCCAGGAAGATCAGCAGCGCGATGCCCAGGCAGGCCAACGCGAACAGCGCGTACGTGAGCCAGTTCAGTGCGTTGATGTTGATGGACAGCCAGTTGAAGCCGGGCAGGTGGCCACCGATCGGGAAATGCTCGCCGATGTACCACAGCGTGCCCCAGTCGATGGGGCGGGTCCGGTTCACATGGAAGAACGTGCGCCAGGAGTTTGTGAAGCCGAGCGCGACGGGCAGGTTGACCAGCACCCACACCACGACCCCGACGGTGCTCGCGATGACCGCGTGGGCGAACCGCCGGGCGCGCAGGCCGAGCAGCAGGAGCGGGATGAACAGGAAGCCCGGCCAGAGCTTGGCGGCGGTACCGAGGCCCAGCAGCGCGCCGGCGAGCAGCGGGTGCCGCTTGGCCCACGCGTACAGGCCGAAGACCGCGAAGCCGACCGCGAGCAGGTCCCAGTTCACCGTCGCGGTGAGGATCAGCGCGGGGGAGACGGCGAACAGGGCCACGTCCCACGGTCGGCGGCGGCGCAGCGCGAGCATTGCCGCGACGCTCGCCACCGCGATGGCGCCCAGGGTGATCACGTTGAGGTTGAAGAACCACTCGCCCTGGTTCAGCTGCGGCCGGTGCGTGCCGAGCGCGTGTACCGGCAGGCCGAGCAGGCCCATGAAGGCACCGGTGAGCACCGGGTACTCGACCGCGTGGTCGGCGTACGGCAGCTGGCCGTCGGACAGGCCCTCGGCGTAGTACAGGGCCAGCACGTCGGTGTAGCACATCTGCCGGTACTGCTTGAGGTTGCTCCAGGCACCGTCCTGGCAGGGCGACTTCTGCACCCAGTTCAGGGCCAGTGACAGGCAGACCAGCGCGAGGACGATCCTCGCGGCGGTCCAGAAGCGGCCGGACCGGCGGGGACCGACGGCGTGCTCGCCGAGCGGTCCACCGATCGCCTCGGACAGCCCCCGGACGAACTCGTCCGAGCCCGACGGCCGGTCGACCGGCCCAGGTTGGTACAGCTCGTCCTCGTACGGCTCGGCAGCCTCTTCCACACCCACGCTCATGGCCTGACATCCTGCCCGATCCGGTGGCTCATCTGCCACCGAAGGGCTAGCGGCTCCTTCGCGGCGTGGGGAAGCCGTTGCCGCCACCGTTGCCACCGTTGCCCGGGCTCGGGCTGGTGGCGGGTGAACTGCTCGGGCAGAAGAGCGGGATCGCGCAGTTGCCCTGGTTGCCGTTTCCGTTTCCGTTGCCGTTGCCGCCGTTGTTGCCGGGCGCGGGCAGGCTCGGCTGGGGCGCCGGGGACTGCAGCTCACCGAGGGTCACGTCGCCCACGCCGACCTTGTCCGAGAACCCGACCTTCGGGTACTTCTTCAGGGCGGCGTTCATGAAGGCCTTCCAGACCGGACCGGGCAGCGTCGCGCCGAAGATCTTCTTGCCGCTCTTCATCTTGATCGGCTGCTCTTTGCCGGCGTTGCCGACCCAGACCGCGGTGGCCAGTTGGTTGGGGGTGAACCCGACGAACCACGCGTGCGCGTTGTCGGTGTTGCTGTTGCCGTACTGCCAGGTGCCGGTCTTGCCGCCGGCCTCGCGGCCACCGGCCAGGATGACGCCCTTGTCGCCGTTGTTCGCGCCCGGGTCCAGGACCTGTCGCATGGCCCACTGCTCATCGGTGACCATTTCGGGCGTGATGCCGATCGAAGTCAGCGGGGTCTGCTTGATCTGCTCCTGGTACACGGTCTGCGCGCCGCGCATCACCTTGGCCACGAAGTGGGACTTCACCCCGACGCCGCCACCGGCGATCGCCGCGACGCCCGTCGCCTGGTCCTGCACGGTGATCCCGAACTGCCCGATGGAAAGTTCCGTGCTGAACCGGCTGGGCACCAGTTGCTCGCCAGGGTGCGTACCGGTCAGCTCGATCCGGTCACCGGTCGGGTTCTGCGAGTCGTTGGCCCACATGTAGTTGATGCCCATCGCGTGCGCCACGTCGAGTACCTTGGCCGCGCCGACCTTCTCGCCCACCGCGTAGAAGACCGTGTTCATGGACTGCTGCAGCGCCTTCCACAGCGGGCAGCCCGCCGCGCAACTGGACCCCGCGTTGGTGATCGGACCCAGCTTGCCCTTGACCCGGTTCTCCTTCGGGAACTCCCGGCTGTGCGGCCCGTACCAGTACGAGTCGATCGAGATGCCGGACTGCAGCGCGGCCGCCAGCGTATAGATCTTGAAGGTGGAGCCGGGCGGGTGGTGACCGCCGCTCCAGTTGCCGTCGCCGAGGACCGGGTCGCGGTAGATGCCCGCGTAGTCGAAGGCGGAGCCCTTGTCGTTGCCGTAGTAGGCCATCACCCGGCCGGTCTTCGGCTGCACCGCGACGAGGGCGGCCTGCAGGTTCGCGGGCTGGCCGTAGATCGGGGAGGTCTTGCTGGTGTGGCTCGCGGCGGCGACCGCGTCCTTCTCCATGTCCTTGTCGATCGTGGTAATGATCTTGTAGCCGCCGTTCTTGAGGTCGTCACCCGGGAACATCGGGGTCCCGTCGGCCTTTGTCAGGTGGCTCAGCTCGTCCATCACGTGATGGACGACCAGACCGGTCGGCGTGTCCTTGCCGAACTCGGCCGCGCTCTCCAGGGTGGTGTTCGGCTTGAGCACGTTGGTCGGGTACTTCATCGTGTTGAACTGATCTTGCGTGATGTACTTCAGCTTGAGCATGTTCGGCTTGATGTAGTTGGTGAACCGGATCTTCGCCGTCGCCGGGTGGGTCGCCGGATCGTAGGTGCCCGCGCCGGGATCCTTGATGGTCCCGGCCAGCACCATGCTCTCCTCGGCCGTGAGGTCCTTCGCGTGCTTGCCGAAGTACGCCTCCGCCGCCGCCTCGGCGCCGTACGCACCGCGGCCGAAGTACACGATGTTCAGGTACATCTCCATGATCTTGTCTTTGCTGTACTTCTGGTCCATCTTCATGGCGACGGCGGCTTCTTTGATCTTCACCGAGAACGTCCGGTCGGTCACCTTCTGGTCGACCACCTGCCGGGCGTACTGCTGGGTGATGGTGGAACCGCCCTGCGTGTTGCCGCCCCGCACGTTGTTCCAGGCGGCCCGGACGATGCCGCGGACGGAGACGCCGGAGTTGGTGTAGAACGTGTTGTCCTCGGTGGCCACCACCGCCTTCGGCAGCCACGGCGATATCTGGGCGAGGCTGACGAGCGTGCGGTTCTGCTGGCCGAACTTGGCCATCGGCGTCTTGCCGTCGGAGTAGTAGACGGTGGTCGACTCCTTCGGCGTGTAGTCGGCCGGCATGGGCACCTTGTCGAAGTAGTAGGTGCCGCCGACCACGGTCAGGCCGGTGAGCATGACCATCAGGGCCACCGCCGACAGGATCAGGTTGCGCCGGCGCGCCTTCTTGCTCCGGGCCTTCGCCGCCCGGGCCCGCTCTCCGGGCGGACCCGGGGGGCCGCCCGGACCGTCCAGGCGGCCGGACCGCCGCGGTGCGTGGGGATCGTCGAGGGGTCCGGTGAAGTCTTCCGGAGAGCCGACCGACGCGCGACCGACGGACGCCCGCCCGGTCGCGCCGCCGACCGACGCGCGACCGCTGATGGCACCGGTACCGTAGCCGGGCTCGCCGCCCGAGGGGTCGTACGCGTCGGAGTACCCGCCGCCCGGCCGCACGTTGGCCCGGCCGACGGAGGCGCGACCGGTGGAGGCACCCGCGGACACCGCCCGGGTGGACTGCCGGTCCATGTCCCGGTACGCGTCGTAAGGGTCGTACGGTCCTTCGTCGTGACCGCCCTGCCCACCGCCGCTGCCCGGCACCCGGGCCCGACCGTGGACGGAGTTCGTCGAGTCGCCGTAGGACGAGTTCATTCGTCACACCCTGCCGCTCGGGGTGGCGACGGAGGCACCACCACCCGCCTGCCGTGACCTACACCACGAAAGAAGAAAAAGCGCTCTGTCCGAAATAACGGGACTTATCGGGTCCACGATGTGCCACTCACCCGATCTTCCGCAGCCGACCGGATGAGTGGCGATCATTCGGCTACCTCGCGCCGTCGCCGTACCTCGCGGTCGCTGGAGGAGCCGCCGACCAGCCCGTCCCGTCCGAGGAGGAACTGCTCGACCAGATGGTTCCAGCCACAGCCGCGGCACACCTCGACCACGTACACCTGGAACTCACGGAACGTCATCGCCAGCACCGACAGCTCAGTCCTCGCGCGTGCCTGCCCGGCGGACTGCTTGAGCTCGTCGCCATAGATGTAGTGCACGTGCGTCAGGTTCTCCCGCCGGCAGACGGGGCACCGGAAGTCGGTCGGCTCGCCGTGGAAGCGTGCGGCGTTCTTGAGGTAGGGCGAGGCATCGCAGACCTCGTACGTGCCCACCCTGCCCGAATACACCTCACGCAGCAGCGCCCGCTTCTGAAGCGAGTAGTCCACAATCTGCCGCTGCGTACGCATGCGGAAGAGGGTACGCGCCTCCGGCCGCGCGGGCGACTCCCGTCACGATCCGTAAGGATGCGAGGCCCGACTGTCTCACACGAGGCCACCAGTTGCCAAAGGTAGCGGCGCGTTCTACCGTTGCGATGTATCGGCCCGATACATCGGGCTGACGGATCCGAGGAGCGAGGAGGGGGAAGGTGCTCGATCTCGCCATCCTCGGCCTCCTGCACGAGTCCCCGATGCACGGGTACGAACTGCGCAAGCAGTTGGCGGCAAAACTCGGGACAATCCGGGCGGCGATCTCGTACGGCTCCCTCTACCCGACCCTCCGCCGGCTACACACGGCGGGTTGGATCACCGAGGAGGCTGGTCCGGCCGCGGCCAGGCAGACCGAGGTGCCCCCGCTGACCAGCCGGCGCGGCCGGGTCGTCTACAAGATCACCGCGGACGGCAAGGAGCGCTTCCAGGAGCTGCTCGCCCAGGCCGGCCCGGAGACCTACGACGACACCGGCTTCGGCGTCCATTTCGCCTTCTTCTCCCGCACCGACCACGACACCCGCCTGCGGATCCTGGAGGGTCGCCGGCGACGGATCGAGGAGCGGCGCGAAGGGCTGCGCGACGCGCTGTCCCGGGCCGCCGAGCGTCTCGACGCGTACACCCTCGAGCTGCAGCGCCACGGCCTCGACGGGTGCGAGCGGGAGGTGCGGTGGCTGGAGGAGCTGATCGCGACGGAGCGATCGGGTGGCCAACCCGGCCAGCAGAGCCAGGAAGGCCGGCAAGGCCGCGGTGGCCGGGAGGGCCCGGTCACCTGACAACCCCGCTTCCGGACACGCCGGAGCGGCCGTGATGAAACATGAAGGAGGCACTTGCGATGAGCTCCGTCCGCGTAGCGGTCGTCGGTGTCGGTAACTGCGCCTCGTCCCTGGTCCAGGGCGTGGAGTACTACCGCGATGCCGACCCCAAAGAGCGCGTTCCGGGTCTCATGCACGTCACCTTCGGCGACTACCACGTGCGGGATGTGGAGTTCGTCGCGGCGTTCGACGTGGACGCCAAGAAGGTGGGGCGAGACCTGGCCGAAGCGATCGTGGCCAGCGAGAACAACACGATCAAGATCTGCGATGTACCGCCGACCGGGGTGACCGTGCAGCGCGGGCCCACCCTGGACGGCCTTGGCAAGTACTACCGCGAGACGGTGCAGGAGTCCGACGAGGAGCCGGTCGACGTGGTGCGCGCGCTGCGCGAGGCCCGCGTCGACGTCGTCGTCTCCTACCTGCCGGTGGGCTCGGAGGCGGCGGACAAGTTCTACGCCCAGGCGGCGATCGACGCCGGCTGCGGCTTCGTCAACGCGCTTCCGGTGTTCATCGCCTCCGACCCGGTGTGGGCCAGGAAGTTCGAGGATGCCGGGCTGCCGATCGTCGGAGACGACATCAAGAGCCAGGTGGGGGCGACCATCGTGCACCGCGCGCTGGCCAGGCTGTTCGAGGACCGGGGCGTGGAACTGCAGCGCACGTACCAGCTCAACTTCGGCGGCAACATGGACTTCATGAACATGCTGGAGCGCGACCGGCTGGTCTCCAAGAAGATCTCGAAGACCCAGTCGGTCACCTCGCAGATCCCGCACGAGATGGAGAAGACCAACGTCCACATCGGACCTTCCGACCACGTACCGTGGCTGCTGGACCGCAAGTGGGCACACATCCGGCTGGAGGGCAAGGCGTTCGGCGACGTACCGCTGAATGTCGACCTCAAGCTGGAGGTGTGGGACTCGCCGAACTCCGCGGGCATCATCATCGACGCGCTGCGCGCCTGCAAGATCGCGATGGACCGGAAGGTCGCGGGGCCCCTCCTCTCGGCCTCCAGCTACTTCATGAAGTCGCCGCCCGTGCAGTACTCGGACACTGAGGCGCGCGCGGCCGTCGAGAAGTTCATCCAGGGCGAGATCACCCGCTGATCCAGACGACCGAGACCGTGGTGGACGGGGCCCGAACCGGGCCCCGTCCACGTTTCCGCGGGGTAAACGACAATAGATCAACCGCGGTTGATGCGGGGGTTTTTACGGGTACGCGAGGAGACGCGCGCGACATTTGCCCGCTTTCGCCCACTGGACCCCACCGGTACCCTCTCGCGATAGTGAGTGCCATGACGCCCGCGCCCACCAAACCCGACGTGCTCGACCGGATCGCCACCGACCTGGCGCAGGGCCGCACCGAGCCCGCCATCCGGCGGCTCGCCAGCCTGGTCGCGGCGCACCCGACAGACCTGGACCTGCGCCAGCGGCTGGCGGGGGCACACCGGCTCGTGGGCAACGCCGTGGCGGCGGGCCGGTGGAGCTACCTGAACGCCGACGCGGACCCGGGCGAAACGGCCGCGTTCGAGCGCGCGTACCCGTCGCCGCAGCAGCGCCTGCGCCGGCTGTGCTGGCCGCGGCAGCACGGGCACCCGGCGACCGAATTCGCCCGCGCCCGCCTGGCGGAGCTTGCCTCGGCGGCGGAGGCGACCGGCGTCTCCGGCGGCGCGCCTCGGGGCGGTCGGGTGCGGTGGCCGGTCGCCGCGCTGATCGCCATTCCGGTCGCCGCCCTCGCCGCCCTCGGGGCGGTGACCGTCGTCCAGTGGCTCGTCTGATGACAAGCGTCCGTTTCGTTATCTGACAGACGGGCGTGTCTGACTCGCCGTCCGAGAACATTGATATGTGGCGAAACATGACGTGCTCGCGCGCGTCAAAGTCGATCTCACACTCGGCCGCACGCACCTCGCCCGCCAGCGCCTGCGCACCCTGCTCGCGATCGACCCCGATGACCTCGAGGTGCGCGAGTTGCTCGCGGGCGTGTACCGGCAGACCGGAAACCTCGTCGAGGCCGGCCGCTGGGCCTATCTCTCTCCGCAGCTGCGCGCGGAGGAGCTGACCGCCTTCGAGCGCGCCCACCCGTCGCCCTGGCTGCGGCTGCGCCTGCTGCGCTTCACCGGCGACCTCGCCGACCTGCCGCCGGCCGCGCGCCACCGCCTGCGCGCGCTGCGCGCCGAGGCCGAACGGGTCGGACCGCCGCCCGTCTGGCACCGACCACCCGCCGCCGAGTCACCGCAGCGGCGCGGCACCGCCTTTCCCTGCCTGTTCGTGGCCGTGACCATGGCAGTGCTCGGTGCACTCGTCGCGATCGGCATCTACCGGATCGTGCACTGGCTGGTCAATCTCTAGCTTCCGAACGCCTGCTCGATGCGCACCCGCGCCTCCAACTCCAGCAGGAAGCGCTTGCGGGGCAGGCCGCCGCCGAAGCCGACCAGCTTCCCACCGGCACCCACCACGCGGTGGCACGGCACGATGATCGGCAACGGGTTGCGGTTGCACGCGATGCCGACGGCGCGGGCCGCGTCGCGGTCGCCGACGTCCGCGGCGATCTCGCCGTACGTGCGCATCTCGCCGTACGGGATGGCCGCGATGCCGGCCCAGACGGCGCGCTCGAACGGCGTGCCACCGGGTACGGACAGGGGCAGCTCAAACGCGGTCAAGGTGCCCGCGAAGTACTCGGCGATCTGCAGCGCGGCCCGGGCCAGGAGTGGATCGGCGCCGGCACCGGAGCCGGCCGGCCCCTCGAACCGCACCGCACAGATGCCGGTGTCATCCGTGGCCACGCCTACCGTGCCGATCGGAGCAGGTACCCCAAGCCAGTTCACGTCCGCGATTGTCCTCCTCGGGTACGACATCGCAACCTGGCTGGCGGAGATACCGCGATCTGCAATATCGCAGATCACCCCCGAGGTGTTCGAGGTCCGGAGTCCGCATTTCCAGCGTTACTCCATTGCGGATCCGCGCGACGTACACGTGGTTCGGGGGTGGACCCGATCCGCTCGCCCTCGCCAGCGCCGGCGCGGCGGTGATGATGGCCACAGTCGCGGCGAGTTGGCCGTTCCTGCATTCTCCCGAGGCCTGGTTCGTGGCCGCCGCGTTGGTCACGGCGCCCGCGGTCCTGGGCCGGGCGTGCTGGCGGATCAACCCGCCCGAGTGGGCCGTGCGGGCGCCCTACCTCCTATCAGGTGGAGCTGTTCCGGTACCCCGACACACGGGTATTCGGGCAGGTCAGAAGGGCGCTCTTGCGCTCCTTGGCGGAGGTGGAAGAGTGGTGGAAATCTGTCGGTGAATGAGGGTTCCAAGCGAACGCTTCGGATGTAAGCTCACTGCCGACAGCTCAAGTAGGCAGGTCCCTGTCTGCTACGTGGCACTCAGCCATACGCATGCAGACGGGGACCGTCGCGCTCGCACAATGGCTCGGCCGAAGAAGGTCAGATGTCAGCTACTGAGTCCCCCGCGGTCGCCCGGCGCCGCGTTCGCCTCACGCTGCGCCGCGCGCGCGAGGCGAAGCAGCTGACCCAGGGGCAGATCGCGGAGGCGATGGAGTGGTCGCTGTCGAAGGTGATGCGCATCGAGAAGGGTGACGTCAGCATCTCCGCCAGCGACCTGCGGGTGCTGCTGGACTTCCTCGAGGTGCGCGACCCGGGCGAGGTCAAGCAGTTGATGACCGACGCGCGGACGTCGCGCAGCGAGCGGTGGTCCGCCGACCCCGACTACCGGGAGCACCTGACGCCGGCCACCGCCCAGCTGCTCCAGTTCGAGGCCGAGGCCACCGCGATCCGGCACTACAGCAACGTGGTGATCCCCGGTCCGCTGCAGACGCCGGCGTATGCGCGGGCGATGTTCACCGGCTACGTACACGACCTCTCCGAGGACACGATCCGGGCGCGCATCGACGTGCGGCTGCGTCGCCGGGAGATCTTCTACCGGCCGGATCCGCCCGACTATCTGGCCATTCTCGACGAGTCGGTGCTCTGGCGCGAGGTCGGTGGCCGGGCGGTCATGGGTGAGCAACTCTCCGAGCTACTCAAGATCATGGCGGACACCGCGATACTGGTGCGCATCGTGCCGTTCGCCGCGGCCGCCTCGATCGCGCTGCTCGGACCGTTCAGCATCTTCGATCTCGGCGCCGAGGAAAACGCGGTGCTCTACCGTGAGAGCCACACGGCCGACGAGATCGTGCACGCCCGCCGGCTGATCGGCCGGCACCGCGAGGTATTCGAGCGGCTGTGGCCGGAGGCGCTCGACGACGCGGCCTCGGCCGGACTGATCAAGAAGAGAGCCGACGCGATGCTTGGGGCCGCCCACCAGGAGCCCGTCAGCTGATCGCAGAACATCACGGAAACCCGCAACGAATGATCTCCGCCCGGACCCACCGTGATCGAAAACCATCCCGCTCCCAATATCCGACGAAGGAGGTTCGTCGGCGACAAGGAATGAGGTAAGAGTGGCCGAGCTTGACTCAGCAACCATCTGGCGCCGGAGCCGCCGCTGCGACTCCGGCGCCTGCATCGAAGTCGCGCACGTCGGTGGCGGCCTGGCGGTGCGCGACTCGAAAGATCCCGGCGGACCGCGGCTGACGTTCACCGTGGGTGAGTGGCGGGCGTTCCTCGCGGGCGTTCGGGCGGGCGAGTTCGAGTAGTAGATGGGATAGATGGTCTTCATTTCCGTTTGAGGGGCGTCGCCGGTTTCCGACCGTCGGCGCCCCTTTTCCCCTGAGTATTCCGATCCGGCACCGCATTTCGTATGGTGGGTGGCGGGAGGCAAGGGGAGGGCATGTGATGTCGGTAAACGAAGGTCTCGATTGGCGCACGAGTACCCGATGCGATTCCGGGACCTGCGTCGAAGTGGCGGCGGCGAGCGCTGATCACGTGGTGGTCCGTCATTCGGCTGATCCACACGGACCGTGGCTGGCTTTCACCCGGTCCTCCTGGATGGCGTTCATCGAGGGCGTCCGCGCCGGCCAGTTCGACCCGCGCTGACCTGCTGAAGAAGGCCGGGTCCAGGCGGAGATCGACGCGGCGAAGCGGGGTCGACCTGGCCGGGCTGCTGGCCAAGCTCGCCGCCACGCGCGGTGCCGTGGGGGAGGCGGCCACCCGGGCGATCGACAACGGCCAGCCGCAGGTCGAGGGGCCTCCACAGAAGTAAGGGCAATGTCAGGGTCGGCTGGCCCAGCGCTGGGCCAACCGGCCTCTAGGCTTTGATTGTGTCCATCTCCGTCCACGAGCGCGGCAGCCTGCGCGCAACTCTCGCCAGCCGCGGCTTCCGGCGGTTGCTCGGGGTGCGGCTCCTGAGCCAACTGGTGGACGGGTTGTTCCAGGCCGGCCTCGCCGGCAGCCTGCTGTTCAACCCGCAGAAGGCGGCCAGCGCGGAGGCCGTGGCCATGGGCTTCGCGGTGCTTCTCCTGCCGTACTCCTTCGTCGGGCCCTATGTCGGCGTGTTCCTCGACCGGTGGAGCCGCCGCACGGTGATCTACACGGCCAACCTCATCCGCGCCGGCCTGGTGATCCCGTCCGCGCTGCTCATCTGGTACGGCCAGCAGTCCGTTCCGTACGCCGTCCTCGCCCTGTTCATCATCGGCATCAACCGCTTCTTCCTCTCCGGCCTGTCCGCGGCCCAGCCGCACGTGGTCGCGGAGGAGCGCCTGGTCACCGCGAACGCGGTGGCGACCACCCTCGGCACGGTCGTCTACTCCCTCGGCCTGGTCCTGGCGGCCCTGACCCTGAACACGATCGTGCACAAGGACTACCACGGGTACGCGACGATCGCGGCGGTGGCGGCCCTCGGGTACGCCGGCTCCGCGGCGCTGGCCCGCCGCTCCTTCCGGATCGACGAGTTGGGGCCCGACGACACGCAGCGCAGCAACGGCTCGCTGCTGCCCGCCGTCGTGGCGGTCGCCCGCGGCATGATCGCCGGCCTGCAGCACCTCAAGCAGCGCGCCGCGCCGAGGTACGCGATGGTCGTCCAGGCCGCGCACCGCGTGCTGTACGGCGTGCTGACCATCGCCACGCTGCTGCTGTACCGGCGCTACTTCAATTCCGGCGACGACTACTCGAAGTCCCTGGCCGGCCTGGCGGAGGTGGTCATCGCGGGCGGGGTGGGTTCGCTGGTCGCGGCGTTCCTGACCCCGCCGGTCACCCGCCGCATCGGTGGCTGGCGGTGGATCACCGTGCTGCTCGCCGGTGCGGGTGTGCTGCTGATGGTGTTGGGGCTGCCGTTCCGCCCGATGCTGCTGGTGGCGGCGACCTTCTTCGTGAACGTCACGTCGCAGGGGATCAAGATCGTGGTGGACACGACGCTGCAGCGCGAGTGCGAGGACGACTTCCGCGGCCGGGCGTTCAGCGTGAACGACACCACGTTCAACCTGGCTTTCGTGGCCGGGCTGTTCATCGGCGCCTTCGGCCTGCCCGCCAACGGCCGGTCGACCACCGCCATCCTGCTGGTCTCCGCCGGCTACGTGCTGCTGGCCTGCGGGTACGGGCTGGCCGCGGCGCGCCTGGCCCGGCGCGTCGAGTGCGGGCGGGTCCGCGCCCCGGTCGCCTGAGCGTGCCCGGCCCCGATCAGCCGGCCTGGCGGGTCAGCGTGGCGTCGTAGGTGTCGGTGTGCTCCGTCGCGGTGCCGCCCGAACAGGTGTAATGCACCGGATCGGAGGTCACGCTCAGCGGGATGCTCGTCACGCTGACCCCGTCGACGCTGGCGGCGATCGTACCGTTGGCACTCGGTGCGATGAAGGTGATGGTGCTGTTGGCCGTGCGGACCGTGTAGTGGGCCTTGCCCGCCACGTCCAGCGTGTACGTGTGGCCGCCACCCGAACCCTCGTACCTGGAGTCGGTGCCGTAGTCGTCCTCGACGGTGCCGTCCGCGCCGATCGCCACGGTCTGCGTGCCGCTCTTCAGGGTGATCTGGACGTTGCCCACGCCGGAGATCGGGAACTGCTGGCTCGCCTTGCTGACCGTCCAGGTGCCGACCAGGCACGGATCGATCGCGGTCGACTGGCCCGGCGCGGCGGTCGGTCCGGAACTGGTCTGCGCCTGCGGGTTGCTGTTGGACTTGACCACCACGACGACGACGATCCCGACGGCCACGATCACCAGGGCCACGCAGAGCGCGATCAGCGGGATGAGAAACGGGCTGCGCCCGCCACCCGGCCGCGGCGGCGCGGGCGGATAGGAAGCCGGCTGCGGCGCGGGCGGATAGGAACCCGGCTGGTAAGGCATGGTGATCGGGGTGGCCGGGTACGGCGGCCCGCTCGGCTGCCCCGGATAGGGTGGCACGCCGGGCTGCGCGGGGTACGGCGGCGCGCTCTGCTGATCGGGGTAGAGCGAGTAGCCCTGCGGAGGCACCTGTCCCCGGTACGTCCGGCACTGCGTGCAGTAGCCGGCGGCGTCGATCATCATGCCCCCACACACGTGGCATGGCTGCATGCGCCCCTCCATCGATCACACCTGGGCCGGGCCGGCCGCGCGGACGGTTGACGTCCGTCGGGACGCTAACTGACGGACGGAGCACACCACACCGCCCGAAACGGTGAATCCCTCTCCCATCGGTTAGGCGGTGTGGCTGGTGCGGGTCATCTGCGCGGAATAGTCATCGCCGCGCTGCTCGGTCATGGCGTCCCCGGAGCAGGTGTACTGCACGGGATCGCTGCCGAAGATCCCGTCGGTGGTGCCCGAGGTCACGGTCTTGTCGTTGACCAGGGCCACCCAGTGGCCCTTCGCGACCGCGCCGCTGTAGGTCAGCGTGCCGCCGGAGGTACGGAATCCGTAGCTGTCGGTGCCGTTGACGGCGACCGTGTAGATCGTCGAGTTCGCGACGCTCTGGAAGGCGGTGGCGTCGCCGAGATCCTCGACGCCGGTTCCGTCGGCGCGCAACTTCATGGTGTACGTGTCGGCCGAGGTCACCTTGATCTTTCCGTAGGTACCGCCGAAGTCCACGACGCGCTGCGCCGAGGTCACCTTCCAGGTGCCCACCACGCACGGATCCACCAGGGTGGAGGCGGACAGGGATGCCAACGGAGACGCATCGCCGGTACCGGTCGTCCTGGTGTCTTTGGTGGACTTCACGACGATCACCACGATGATCGCGGCGACCAGCACCACCGCCGCCGCGGCCACGGCGATCAGCGCCGCGAAGGAGGACCTGCGGGCCGGCGGCGGGGGTGCGGGAAAGCCGGGGTACCCGGGCGGCGCGGCGGGATAGCCGGCGACTCCGGCCGGCTGAGTGGGGTATCCCGGGGGAGCTCCGGCCGGCTGAGTCGGATAGGACGGCGGATACCCCGGTCCGCCCGAAGGCGGCGGGTACGGCGCCGCGGACGGCGGGTACGGCGCGGCCGGGTAGGGCGCGCCGCTGGTCGGCAGGGCCTGCTGGGGCTGGCCGCGGTACGTGCGGCACCGGGTGCAGTAGCCCGCGGCGTCGACCGTCGTGTTGCCGCAGACCGGACAGGGCCCCATCCTCGCCTCCAATTGCTACCGCGCGATCCGAGAGACACTACGGATTCGTGTTGTGCACGGTAACGACGTGAGGCAACCTCGGCTCCGCCGCCCTTACGGTGGTTCGACGCCCTGTTCCCGCGCCCACGCGTACAGCGCGGCCACCGCCTCGTCGTGCTCCAGCGGTCCGCGCTCCAGGCGCAGCTCCTTGAGGTACCGCCACGCCTTTCCCACCAGCGGGCCGGGTGGCACGCCGAGCAGTTCCATGATGGCGTTGCCGTCCAGGTCCGGCCGCACCCGAGCGAGGTCCTCGGCCGCCTGCAGCACCGCGATCCGCTGCTCCAGAGCGTCGTAGTCGGCCGCGAGCTGGGCCGCCTTCCTCCGGTTGCGGGTGGTGCAGTCCGAGCGGGTCAGCTTGTGCAGCCGGTCCAGCAGTGGACCCGCGTCGGTGACGTACCGGCGCACCGCCGAGTCGGTCCACTCGCCCCGCCCGTACCCGTAGAAGCGCAGGTGCAGCAGCACCAGCTCGGCGACGTCGTCGATCACGGTCTTCGGGTACTTGAGCGCCTTGAGCCGCGCCTTGGTCAGCCGCGCGCCCACCACCTCGTGATGGTGGAAGCTGACCCGGCCGTCCGGCCCGACCGCCTTGGTAGCCGGCTTGCCCACGTCGTGCATGAGCGCCGCCATCCGCAGCGTGAAGTCCGGACCGTCCTCCTCCAGGCTCATCGCGTTGCGCACCACGGTGAGCGTGTGCTCGTACACGTCCTTGTGCTGGGCATGCTCGTCGATCTCCAGCCGCAGTCCCGCCACCTCAGGCAGGAACTCGCCGGCCAACCCGGTGTCCACCAGGAGCCGGACGCCGGTGACCGGGTCGGTACCGGTGAGCAGCTTGGTGAACTCGTCGCGGATCCGCTCGGCGCTGATCCGCGACAGGTCGCCGGCCATCGCCTGCATCGCGGCGCGCACCTCGGGTGCGACCGTGAAGCGCAACTGCGCCGCGAACCGGGCCGCGCGCAGCATGCGCAGCGGATCGTCGCCGAAGCTGTCCTCCGGCGTGCCCGGCGTGCACAGCCGGCGCGCCGCGAGATCGGCCAGGCCGTTGTACGGGTCGGTGAACTGGTGACCCGGCACGGAAACGGCCATCGCGTTGACGGTGAAGTCGCGCCGCTTCAGGTCCTCCGGCAGGCTCGTGCCGTACTCCACCGCCGGCTTGCGGCTCACCTTGTCGTACGAGTCGGCCCGGTACGTGGTGATCTCCAACCGGAGCCCCTGCCGCGCGCCGCCGATGGTGCCGAACTCGCGGCCCGTCTCCCACACCGCCTCGGCCCAGCCACGCAGCAGCTTCAGCGTCTCCTCCGGCCGCGCGTCGGTGGCGAAGTCGAGGTCGTCGCCGAGCCGGCCGAGCAGCGCGTCGCGCACCGAGCCGCCGACCAGGTGCAACTCGTGCCCGGCCGCGGCGAACCGGGCGCCGATCTCGTCGACGACGGGGAGGACGCGCAGCAGTTCGGCGAGCGCACGGCGCTGCGCCGCGGACAGCGGAGACTCGGACATAGCCCGGGAGACTTTACACGTATGGGGCCCAACCGGTCCGGGGCCGGCGCCGTCTGGCGTGCGGAGCGGTGGAGCGGAGCGGCGCAGCGACGAGGGAAGACGGCGCGTCTGAGGCCCGGGACCCGCGGGCCGCGGAGCCGACGGCACCTGGCTCGCGGCGGCGTAGCCGACGGCGCCTGGCTCGCGGCGGCGGAGCCGACGCCAGTTGGCTCAGCCCTTGTTGGCGCCGAGCGTCAGACCGGAGACGAACTGCTTCTGCAGCGCGAAGAACACGATCAGCGTGGGCAGCGCGACCAGGACCGAGCCCGCGGCGAGCAGGTTGTAGTCGGTGAAGAACTCGCCACGCAGATTGTTCAGCGCACTCGTGACGGGCAGCTTGTCGCCGCTGCTCATGAGCACCAGCGCCCACAGGAAGTCGTTGTAGATCCAGGTGAACTCGAGCGTGCCGAGCGCACCCAACGCGGGCCGGGTCAACGGCATGATCACCTGCCAGTACTGGCGCCAGGCGCTCGCACCGTCGACGATCGCGGCCTCGGTCAGCTCGTGCGGGATCGTGCGCATGTAGTTGTAGAGCACGAACACGCAGAAGCCGGTCTGGAACGCCACGTGGATGGCGATGACCCCGAGGTACGAGTCGTACAGGGTGCCGGAGCTGGACATGAAGTACGGCAGGTGGATCTTCGTGTACACGGTGTAGAGCGGTGTCACCATCACCTGAGGCGGCAGCAGGTTGCCGGCGGTGAACATCACCAGCAGCGTCTTGCGCCCGGGGATCTTGTAGCGCGACAGCGCGAACGCCACGAAGGAGGCGAAGAACAGGGTGAGCAGGACCGCCGGCACCGCGATGTAGAGGGTGTTCCGGAAGTACTTCCCCATCTCCGCGCTGGTCCACGCCTCAGAGTAGTAGTGCAGCGAGAGGTGGCGCGGCAGGGACAGGTAGCCGTACTTCGCCGTCTCCTGGTACGGGCGCAACGACGCGTAGACCGCGAACAGCAGCGGGGCCAGCCAGCCGAGCGCCGCGACGGTGAGGAACGTGTAGAGGACGATGCGCGCCGGGCGTACCGGGCGCCGATTGGTCCGGGCCGGGGGCCGCTCGGCGGCTTTCGCCGCGGGCGGAACCGCAGTCGCCGTGCCGCTCATTGCCGATCCTCCCGGATGATCTGGGTCAGATAGACGATCACGAAGCCGAGCGAGGTCGCCAGCAGGATGACCGCGATCGCCGACCCGAAGCCGATGCGGCTCGCCTCGCCGACGATGTTCTGGGTCACCAGCACGGACAGCAGCTCCAAGCCGTTGCGGCCAGAGTTCACCGCGTACACGATGTCGAACGCGCGCAGCGCCTCGATCACCGTGATGACCAGGACGATGATGTTGATCGGTCGCAGGGTCGGGAAGACCACCCGGAAGAACGTCTGGCGCTCGTTGGCGCCGTCGATGACCGCCGCCTCCTTGAGCGCCGGGTCCACGGCCTTGAGCCCGGCCAGGTAGAGGATCATGACGTAGCCGGTGTGCCGCCAGACGACCGCGGCCAGGATGGCCCAGATGTTGATGCTCGGATCGCCCAGCCAGTCGGTCGGGTGGTCGGCGCGGCCGAGCAGCGAATTGAGGACGCCGTAGTCGCGGGAGTAGATCAGCTGGGCGATGAAGCCGACCACCGCGAGCGACAGCACCACCGGCATGTAGAACAGGCCCTGGTAGAACCGGGTGAACCTGATCTTCTTGTCCAGCAGGACGGCGAAGAACAGGCCGAGTGGCGTGCCGATCAGGCCGAGGACGCCGAGCCAGAGCAGGTTGTTGCGGACCGCCCGCCAGAATGGCTCGTAGATGGTGAAGATCTGTTCGTAGTTGCGCCCCCCGATCCACTGGATCGCGGTCACCCCGTTGTAGTTGCTGAACGACAGCCCGATCGAGGCGGCGGTGGTGGCCCAGATCAGGCTCAGGTCGAACAGCACCGGGATCGCCAGCAGGATGGACAGGATGACGATGTCGCGGCGCGTGAACCGGCCCAAGCGCCGACGCCTCGCGGTTACCCGCTCGGTCGACGCTTGGGTCACGGAGGAAGGTACGGTCACCGCGTTACCTCAGCCGCCGGCGTAGATGGTCTTCGCCTGAGCATCCATGTTCTTGAGGAGCCCGTCAATGTCGTTCGGCTTGTTCAGGAACTGCTGGAGTGCGGGGATCGCCACCGTCGAGGCGAAGGTCGGGTTGGCGTCCCGGTCCAGGAACTGCGAGATCTGCTTGGCCGCGCCGATGAACTCGGCGGACTTCTTCTGGATGGCGTTGTACGCGCTCGTGTCGACCTTGGAGTTGGCGCCCACGTCGCTCGGGTCGGTCTTGAGGTAGATGTTCTGGGCGTCCGTCGAGCCCAGGAACTTGAGCAACTCCTTGGCGCCGGCCACGTTCTTGGCCTTCTTCGAGATCATGAAGCCGTCGATGGGCGCCTCGACCGCGTCGGTGCCGTACTGCGCGTCGATCTGGGGGAACGCGAAGAAGTCGAGGTCCGGCAGGTCGGTCGCGGAGAACTGCTGGGCCACGAAGCTGCCGAGCAGGTACATTCCGCTCTTCTTGGCGGCCAGCGACTGGGCGGCTTCCTGCCAGGTCAGGCCGAGAGCGCCCTTCTGGTGGTACGGCAGCAGGCTCGACCACAGCGAGAAGACGTTCTTGACCTTCGGGTCGGTCCACGACTGCTTGCCCGCCATCAGGTTGACGTGGAAGTCGTACCCGTTCATCCGCATGTTGATCTGGTCGAACGTGCCCATGGCGGGCCAGCCGTCCTTGTCGGCGAAGCCGATCGGAGACAGCCCGTCGGCCTGCATCTTCGCGCAGAGCGTCTTCAACTCGTCGACGGTCTTGGGGATCTGGTACCCCTTGGCCTGCCAGACGCTCTTGCGGTAGAACAGCGCCCACGGGTAGTTGTAGAACGGCACGAAGTACTTCTTGCCGTCCTGACCGGTCGAAGCCTTCGCGAACGCGTCGCTGTAGTTGGAGCCGATGCTCTGCCAGACGTCGTCGATCGGGGTAGCGAGGCCCTGCGCGGCGAAGTACTGCATGCGATACCCGGCGAACCAGGTGAACACGTCGTCCGGGCTGCCCTTGAGATAGCGGGTGATGTTCTCCTGGAAGGAGTTGTGGTCGACGGTGTTGACCGCGACGGTGAACCCCTTGTCGGTTTGAAACTTGGCCATCACGTCGCCGAGCGCCTTCTTCGGCACCGCGTCGGAGTAGTTGGAGCCGAAGCTCACGTTCTTGTTGACCGTGCCTGAGCCACCGCTGCTGCCGCCGCTGCTGCTGCTGCCGCAGGCGGCCAGCGCGGCCGGCACAGCAAAGGCGCTGGCACCCACCACGGCGCCGCGCAGGAGCGACCGACGGGACATCAACGGCAATTGATGGGGCAGGGACTTGTTCATTACCCCTCCTAGCATTCCTGTCTCGGCGAGTTGGCCTGGCATTCCAACGCAACCGTTCAAAACTCACCACAGTTCAGCGCCCGGTGCGCCTCCGTGTCAAGAGGTCGGGTCGGCTTCGTTTCGACACTGTGACATGGTCACTGCCGCCAGGTTATCGACCACAGCCCGCAATGGCAGGCAGGGTGGTCGCTGGTTCGCCACGCGTACGTGGCGCGAAGTCGGTGTTCTTTCTTGTTGACTAGTGGTGAATCCAGGCGGGAGGCTGTGGACATGCCGAGCTATCCGCCTACGCGCAGCGCGCTCTGCTTCGGTGGCGACTACAACCCCGAGCAGTGGTCATCCGATGTATGGCGTGCTGACGTGGCTCTCATGCGCGAAGCGCGCGTCAACCTCGTCACCGTCGGTGTGTTCAGTTGGGCCAGGCTCGCGCCGCGGCCGGACCGGTACGAATTCGGCTGGCTGGACGAGATCATGGACCTCCTCGCCGAGCACGGGATCGGCGTGGACCTGGCGACCGCGACCGCCTCGCCGCCACCGTGGTTCTCCGAGAAGTACCCGGAATCGCTGCCGGTCGATCGGGACGGGCGGCGCCTGTGGTACGGCAGCCGGCAGGCGTACTGCCCATCCTCGCCCGCGTACCGCGAGGCCGCCCTCGACCTCGTTTCCCGGCTCGCGGACCGGTACGGGCAGCATCCCGCGCTGGTCCTCTGGCACGTCAACAACGAGTACGGCTGCCACGTGGCCCGCTGCTACTGCGACCAGTCCGCGGCCGCGTTCCGGGAGTGGCTGCGCGCCCGCCACGGCGACCTGGACGCGCTCAACGAGGCCTGGGGGACCGGGTTCTGGTCGCAGTCCTACGGCGACTGGTCGCAGATCCTGCCGCCACGGGCCACCCCGACGACCAACAATCCCGGTCAGGAACTGGACTTCCGCCGGTTCTCGTCGGACGCGCTGCTGGAGTTGTTCCGTGCCGAGCGCGAGGTGCTGCACCACGTCACCCCGGGCGTGCCGGTGACCACCAACCTGATGGCCGGCCTCACCAGCGCCTTCGACTACTGGCGCTGGGCCCCCGAACTGGACCTCGTCTCCAACGACCACTACATCCTGGCCGCCGACCCGCACAGTGAGATCGGCCTGGCGTTCGCCTCCGACCTCACGCGCGGCCTCGCCGGCGGGTCGTGGCTGCTGATGGAGCACTCCACGAGCGCGGTCAACTGGCAACCACGCAACGCGGCGAAGGCCCCCGGCCAACTGCTGCGCAACAGCCTGGGCCACGTGGCCAGGGGCAGTGACGGCGCCCTGTTCTTCCAGTGGCGGGCCTCCCGGGCCGGTGCCGAGAAATGGCACTCCGCAATGCTGCCGCACGCCGGTACCGACACGAAGGTGTGGCGGGAGATCCGATCACTCGGCGAGGTGCTGCACCGTCTGGGTGAGGTGGCTGGCTCCACAGTGGACGCCGACGTCGCGCTGCTGCTTGACTACCCCAGCGGCTGGGCGCAGGAGGCGGCCGCACAGCCCAGCGTGGACATGGACTGCTTCGCGGAGATACGTCGCTGGCACGCCGCGCTCTGGCGGGCCGGCATCACCGCGGATCTGGCGCACCCCTCGGCCGACCTGACGCGGTACCGGGCGGTCCTCGTGCCGTCGTTGTACCTGGTCTCCGACGCGGACGCCACCAACCTGAAGTCGTACGTGGACAAGGGCGGGACGGTGCTGGTCGGCGCGTACAGCGGGATCGTGGACGAGTGCGACCGGGTACGCCTGGGCGGCTATCCCGGCGCGTTCACCGACCTGCTGGGTGTGGTGATCGAGGAGTTCTTCCCGTTGCTGGAGGGGGAGTGCGTCGCGCTGTCGGACGGCGGTACCGGCACGGTCTGGACTGAGGCGGGCCGGGCCACCACCGCGACCGTGCTGGTGAGCCACGCGGATCCGCCGGTGGCCGGCAGTCCGGCGGTGACCCGCAACGCCTTCGGCGCCGGGACGGCCTGGTACTGCGGCACCCGGCTGGCCGAACCGGATCTGGCCCGGCTCCTTCACGATGTGTGTGAGCGGGCCGGGGTGGAGCCGGTGCTCGCCGGGGCCGGAGCGGTCGACCCGCGGCTGGAGGCCGTACGGCGGCGACACCCCGACGGCACCACCTACCTCTTCCTGATCAACCATGCCGGCCACGCCGTCCACGTGCCGGCGACCGGCACCGATCTGACAACCGGTGACGACGTCGGCGCGGGTGTGACCATACCGGCCGGTGGGGTCGCCGTGCTCCGCAACGACGTCGGCAAGGAGGAGTGATGCTCGCACAGCAGCGCCAGCAGGCCATCCACGACATGGTGCTGCGCCTCGGCGGGGTACGGGTCGGCGACCTGGTACGCGAGTTCGGCGTCTCGGACATGACGATCCGGCGCGACCTCGAGACGCTGGCCGAGCGGGGACTGATCTCCAAGGTGCACGGCGGCGCGACAACACTGGACCAGCACTCCACCGACGAGCCGGGGTTCGCCGCCAAGCTGGTCCGCCAGCAGGTGGAGAAGGAGGCGATCGCGGCACAGGGGGCCACCCTGGTGGCACCGGGTACCGCCATCGCGCTGTCCGCCGGCACCACGACCTGCATGCTGGCCGGGCTGCTGCTCGACGTGCCGGGGCTGACCGTGGTCACCAACTCGGTGCCGGTGGCCGACGTGTTCTACAAGGCGCGCCGGCCGGACCAGACGGTGGTGCTCACCGGCGGCATCCGCACCCCGTCCGACGCGCTGGTCGGCCCGTTCGCGGTGAGCGCCATCCGATCGCTGAATGTGGACATGCTGTTCCTCGGGGTGCACGGGATGAGTACCCACGCCGGCTTCACCACGCCCAACCTGATGGAAGCCGAGACCGACCGGGCACTGGTGGCCGCGGCCCGCCGGCTCGTCGTGGTCGCCGACCACACCAAGTGGGAGCTCGTCGGGATCTCGACGATCGCCCAGCTGCACGACGCGCAGATACTGATTACCGACTCAGGACTGTCGACCGCCGGGCGCGACCAGCTCGCGACCGAGGTGGGTGAGCTGGTCATCGCCGACTGAGGCGTCCAGCGGATATCGTCCTGACATGACATGGGGCGGCCGCCCGGAACGGCACGGGCAGGAGCAGCGGCAGTGGTACGACCAGGATGCCACGATGATCCTGCCGGTGGTCCCGCCCGAGGCGACCATGGTGCTCCCGTCGCAGGCGCCGACCCAGCCTATCGCGCTGCCCCCCCGGCACGCGGCCGACGGCACGGCCGGGCAGACGTACCGCAGCCAGGCGTACGCCGGCCAGATCTACACCGGACGGCACGCCGAGGCGGAGCCGACGCAGGTGATACCGACCGTGCGGGTCGGGGAGGCCGAGGACCAGGCGCGGTCGCTGGCACGCAACAGCGCCGTGATGGCCGCCGGCAGCGTCGTCAGCCGGGTCACCGGCTTCCTGCGCACGGCGGTCATCGGGGCCGCGATCGGCGCGAAGCTGGTCGGGGACGACTACAACCTGGCCAACACGCTGCCCAACATGGTGTACGAGTTGCTGCTCGGCGGGGTACTGGCCAGCGTGGTCGTGCCGTTGCTGATGCGTGCCCGCACCCGGGACGCCGACCATGGCGAGGCGTACGCCCAGCGGCTGCTGAGCATCGCGGTCCTGTTCCTCGGCGGCGCGACGGTACTGGCCGTGCTGGCGGCCCCGCTGCTGACCGCCGTGTTCAGCACCTCGACGACCAGTCCCGCCGACAGCCGCCTGATCACCGTGCTCAGCTACCTGCTGCTCCCGGAGATCTTCTGCTACGGCGTGGCGGCGCTGCTGGCGGCGATCCTCAACACCCGCGGGCACTTCGCCGCGCCGATGTGGACCCCGATCCTCAACAACGTCGTGGTGATTCTCACCGCCGGCGTGTTCATGCTGCTGCCCACGGCGGCGAAGACGCTGACCCCGGAGACGATCACGACGGCCCAGGTGCTCGTACTGGGCGTCGGTACCACCCTGGGCATCGTCGCGCAGGCGGCCGGGCTGTTCCCCGCGCTGCGCCGGGTCCGGTTCCGCTGGAAGTGGCGGTGGGACTGGCGGGAGCTGCACCTGTCCCAGCTCGCGCGGATCAGCGCCTGGATGCTCGGCTACGTCATCGTCAGCCAGATCGCGCTGGTGATCGTACTGAAGATCTCGAATCTGGCCGGGCACCACAACGCGCCCGGGCCGGCGATCTTCAACAATGCGTTCCTCATCTTCATGATGGCCCACGGCATCGTCGCGGTGTCCATCATGACGGCGTTGATGCCGCGGATGTCCGCGGCCGCCTCCGAACGGCGCAACCGCGACCTGGCCGCTCACCTCTCGTTCGGCGCGCGGCTGTCGGCGGTCATCCTGGTCCCGACCACGGCCGTGTACCTCGTGCTCGGTCGGCAACTGAGCGTCACGGTGTTCCGCTTCGGCGAGTACCACCAGACGGAGGCGGTACAGACCGGGTGGGTGATCGCGGTCGCGGGGCTGGGGCTGGTGCCGTTCGCGATCAGCCAGATGCAACTGTTCGCGTTCTACGCGATGCCCGACACCAAGACGCCCACCCTGCTCAACGTGCCGATCGCGGTCGCCAGGGTGTTGCTGGACCTGTTGCTCTACGTCATCCTGCCGGCGGTCTGGGTCAACGCGGGCCTGATGTTCGGCAACGCGGCCTCCTACGTGCTGGCCGCCGCCGTCGGGAACTGGCTGTTGCGCAAGCGGATCGGCCGGCTCGGCTTCGGCCGGGTAGTGCGGACGCTGACCCGCCTCGGCGTGGCGGCCGGGGTCGCCGCGCTGCCCACGCTGATGATCTCGCTGATCATCGAGCACGTCCTCGGTGCCGGCAAGCTGGGCAGCCTGGTCGGCCTGGTGGTGGGCGGCACGGTGCTCGTGGTCGTCTACCTGGCGGTGGCGGTGGCGTTGCGCGTCGAGGAGATCAACCAGGTGTGGGGTATGGTTCGCGGCCGGTTTGCTCGCAGTTAAGGCGAAGGTACCGCTATGCGGTGAGCCTGCCGATCCAAGTAGCATTCGACGCGCGAACGGCGAAGAATAGCCGTTCGGGTGTCGCGTTGCAGCCAGGTAAGGTCGGACACGGCACGAGCGCGAACGGCTTACGCTGTTCACTGATGCCACGCAGCGCGGGCAGACCGGAGGGAGGACGGGTGACCCAGGTCGACGAGGGTCCAGAGTCGCCCGGTACCCAGGGCATACTGACCTTCGGCGCGCCCGCCGAGGGCGAGGTCCTCGCCGAACGCTACGAGCTGCAGGAACACATCGGCGACGACAACTTCGGCCGGCAGATCTGGCGGGGTATCGACGTGGTGCTGCGCCGGCCGGTCGCGGTGGTGCTGCGCTACCCGGGCGGCGAGGCCGCGGTCGAGATGCTCGACGCCGCGGTCGCCGCGAGCCGGGTCACCCATCCACACCTCGTCGACGTGTACGACGCGATCGACGAGGGCAACCGCGCCTACGTCGTGCGGGAATGGGTCGACGGCGGATCGCTGCGCGAGTACGTGGCCGAGGCGCCGCTGGACCCCGAACGGGCGACCAGTGTCGTGCACGCGGTCGCGAGCGCGGTCGCGGCGATCCACGCGAGCGGGATGGCACACGGAAACGTCCACCCCGGCACCGTCCTGATCGGCTCGGACGGTCGGGTGGTGCTCTCCGACGCACGCTCCGACGAATCGCTGACGCCGGACGGCGACGTACGCGCGATCGGCGCGGTCCTGTACTGCGCGCTGACCGGCCACTGGCCGCACGCGGAGGCCGGACCGACCTCGCTGCCCGACGCGGTACGCGACCCGGCCGGCGTGCTCGCCGCTCCCCGGCAGGTGCGCGGCGGCGTGCCGGGACACCTGTCCGACATGGCCACCGAACTGCTCGACCCGCAGGTCGCGCCCCCGTCGGCCGACGTGCTCGCCGCCGACCTCGGCCGGCTGGACACCGAGGGCGACGACCAGTTCTTCGTCTCGGGCGGTCCGCTCGACTTCAACCAGGACCCGTTCCGCGGCGGGGTGAGCGCACCCGAACCACAGCGGCCGATCGCCAAGAAGCTCGCGATCGGCGTGGCCGGACTCCTGGTCCTGGCCCTGGTGGGCCTGCTGCTGGCCACCCAGTTCCTGCCCAAGAGCAGCGGCGGCGCGTCGCCCTCGCCCAGCGCGGCGGCAAGCTCGAGCAGCCCGGTGACCAGCGGCAACAACCAGCCGAAGCAGATCGCGATCACGAGCAGCCAGGTGCGCGGGGTGGAGCCGAAGGGCGACCGCCGGGAGGGCGTACCCGCCAACGCGGTCGACGGCAACCAGAACACGGTCTGGAAGACAGATCACTACCGCAACTCGCCCAACTTCGGCAATCTCAAGCCGGGCATGGGTCTGCTCATCGACCTGAAGACCCCTCAGCCGGTCAGCTCGGTCGAGGTGGACTTCACCACGCACGGCGCGACGGTGCAGCTGTGGACCGGCAGCACGGATCCCGGCGACAGCCAGGCGGGCGACACGCAGATCTTGAAGAACTACGCCCCGATCGGCGATCCCTCGGTGGCCACCGGCACCACGAAGATCCTCAACGCCGACGGGAGCAGTGTCCGGTACCTGCTCGTGTGGATCAGCAAGTTGCCGGACCAGCCCGACTCCGGCGGGTACATCATTGAAATCTCCGAAATCAAGGTGTTCGTCAGCAGCTGAGTGAGCGAGGCGTGCGCGCCCGGGTTGGCTCCGCTGGGTAGGGTGCAGGCCGTGGGTGAAGCCGCGGCCTCCGACGACGCCGCGTTGCTGCGCGCCCACATCGCGGGCGATCCGGACGCCTTCAACGAACTGGTGCGCCGGCACCGCGACCGGTTGTGGGCGGTGGCACTGCGCACCCTGGGCGACCGGGAGGACGCGGCCGACGCGCTGCAGGACGCGCTGCTTTCCGCGTACCGGTCGGCCGACCGGTTCCGCGGCGATTCGGCGGTCACCACCTGGCTGCACCGCATCGTGGTCAACGCCTGCCTCGACCGGGTACGCCGCCGCCAGTCCCGGCCGACCGTACCGTTGGTGGACACCGAGCAGGCCGCGGTTGCCGCGGTCGACTCGGACACCGCGGTCGACGTACGGGCCGCGCTCGCCACGCTGCCGGCCGAGCAACGGATGGCCCTGATACTCGTGGACGTGCAGGGGTACCCGGTGGCGGAGGTGGCCACGATGCTCGGGGTGCCCGAGGGGACCGTCAAGAGCCGGTGCGCGCGCGGCCGGGCGAGACTCGCTTCACTTCTGGGATATCTCCGGAACCCGGCACCCGAC
>JBBWZQ010000038.1:0-22607 GCA_039649115.1 Micromonosporaceae bacterium
TCCACGCGCAGGCCCGGCAGTGGCAGGATCCGGCGCAGCGAGTCCAGCAGCGTCTCGTCCCCGATGAACGCGGCGGCCGTGGTCGCGCTGCCGTCGGGCAGCCGGTACCGCAGCCGCACCGGGACGACCGCCGCACCCGCGTCGATCGCCGCCTGGAACATGGCCGGCCGGAACGGGCCGGTGGCGCGGCCGCAGGACGTGGTGCCCTCCGGGAAGACCGCCACCCGGTCGCCCGCGGCCAGCGCCTCGCGCACCGCGCCGACCGTCCGCGGCAGCACCCGCGGCCGGGTGCGGTCGACGAAGACGGTGCCCACCAGCGCCGCGAAGCGGCCCACCACCGGCCAGTGCCGCACCTCCGCCTTCGCGACCAGGCACAGGTCGGCCGGTGCCGCCGCAGCCGCGAGCATGACCAGAGTGTCCATCCAGGACACATGGTTGGCGACGAGCAGGGCCCGGCGCGCGCGCACCGTGCCGCGCACGGTGACCCGTACGCCCAGCGCGCGCAGCGCGGCCCGGGCGAACCGGGCCAGTGCCCGGCGCCGTACCGGCCGTGCCGCCAGCGCGAGGGCGGGCAGGGTCAGCGCCGCGCCGAGCACCACGGCGGCCAGCCGGAGCAGCCGCAACACGCGCACGGGTACGGGTACCGCGGTGTCCACGCAGGACGGTAGGCAGGCCGGGCCGCACGCGGAGCGGGGCTGCCAGAGGTCGCCCGTCATGGCGCACCCGTGCCGAGGAAGTGCCGCAGGTACCGGGGATCGAGCCGGTGCATGCCCAGCAGCACGTACAGGTCGGCGCAGCCGAAGTCGGGATCGTGGGCCGGTGCCCCGCACACCCAGGCGCCCAGCCGCAGGTACCCGCGCAGCAGCGGCGGCATCGCCACCCGCCCGGCGACCGGCTCCACCGGCTGCCACGGCACGCGCGGCAGCACCCGGTACTCGGCGGGCGAAAGGTGCTTGCGGTGCACCAGGTCCCAGACGGCGGCGGCCTGGGCACCGCCGTCGGCGAGCCCCACCGACGCGCAGCCGGCCAGCCAGCGGTACCCGCTCAGGTGCATGTAGCGGGCGATGCCGGCCCACATCAGGTTGATGACGGTGCCGTCCCGGTGTCCCGGGTGGACGCACGAGCGCCCGGCCTCGACCAGGTCGCCCGCGATCGGGGCGAGCGCGGACAGGTCGAACTCGGTGTCCGAGTAGCGCCGCGCGGACCGGCCGGGTGGCAGCATCCGGTAGGTGCCCACCACCTCGGCGCTGTGCTCGGCGACGACGATGAGGTGGTCGCACACCTCGTCGAACTCGTCCACGTCGTGTCCCGGCACGGCGGTGTGCAACCGGGCGCCCAGTTCCTGGGCGAAGACCTGGTGGCGTAGTCGCGCGGCCGCCTGGATGTCGGCGCCGTCGACCGCGATGCGCAGCGTGTACCGCACGCCCGATGGGGCCGGCGCGGTGGTCGCGAGGAGCGTCATACTCCCTTTTTAGGGTGCTTTGCTGCCGGCACCGTGACCACGGCTGGATCCTCGCGTGGAATCTGCGTTAACGGTGGTGGTGCCCCGTTCCACCACTCCCGCAGCGCCATCGTGAACAGGTACGGCACGAGGTCGGTGGACCGGTCCAGCAGCCACCGGGTGCCCTTGGTCGCCATCCAGCGCACCTGGGCACGCCGGGTGGGCGGTGGGTTGCCCGGCTCGGGATCGGGCCGCTCGCCGCGCGGGAGCCCGTACCCGCCGAGCATCTCGTGATAGGCGCCCGCGATGAGCCGGTGCCCGCGCTCGCTCGGGTGCAGCCGGTCCACGCTCCACATGCGACGGTCGTAGGTCTCGGGATGGCGGGCGGCGTCGAAGTGCACGGTACCGAAGCGGGCCGCGATCGCGTCGACGGCCGTGTTGATCGCCGCCACGCGGCGCGCCAGCGGCCGGGCCAGCGCGCCGGGCAGGCCGAACATCAGGCCGGGATCGGGCAGCCGCATGGTGAGCACCACGGCGCCGGCGGCCCGCAGCGCGCCGACCGTGTGCTCGGTGGCCGCGGCGACGCGGGCCGGATCGAAGGTGCCGCGCAGCGTGTCGTTCACGCCCACCACGACGGCGGCCAGGTCCGGCCGCAACTCCAGCGCGCGGGGCAGCTGGCTGCGCTCCACATCGGCGGCCAGCGCACCGGGGGCCGCCAGGTTGTGGAAGCGCGGCGCGGTCAGCCCGGTGGCGAGCAGGGCCGCCCAGCCGCGCCAGGACCCGTCCGGCAGCGGATCGCCCAGCCCCACCGTGATGGAGTCCCCCAAGGCCACGAACACAGTCATCATGCAGCAACCACGGGGAGACGTTGGGGGTGCTCGCCTCCGCCAAGGACCGGCTCCGGCTGCGCTCCCCCGGGGACGGTTGGCAGGCCGTGTGCGGCGAGGAAGCCGGCGACGGCGGCCGGCCAGCCGAACTCCTCGGCGCGCTCGCGCGCCCGGCGCCTGCGGTCGGCCTCGGGCCACCCCAGCACCTCCCGCACGCCGTCGGCGAAGCGCTCGCCCGCGGCGCCGACGCCGGCCGGGCCGATCACCTCGGGCAGCGCGCTGTCCGCGCTGGCCACCACGGGCGTACCGCAGGCCAGCGCCTCCAGCGCGGCAAGCCCGAACGTCTCCACCGGGCCGGGTGCGAGGACCACGTCCGCGGTCGCCAGCAGGCTCGCCAGCGCGCCGCGGTCGCCGACGAAGCCGGTGAACACCACCGGCAGCCCCGCCGCGCGCCGGGCCAGCCGGGCGCGCAGCGGCCCGTCCCCGGCGACCACGAGCACCGCCGGCACGCCGGCCGCGCACAGCCCCGCGATCGCGGCCACCGAGCACTCCGGCTTCTTCTCCACCGACAGCCGTCCACAGTGGACGACCAGTGCCTCGCCGTCGCGGGCGTACCGGCGCCGCAGCGCGAGGCGGTACGCGGCCGGCGAGAACACGTCGAGGTCCACACCCAGCGGTACCCGCAGCAGGTTGCGCACGCCGATCCGCTCGAACTCCGCCGCGGCCCAGCCGGTGGTGCAGACGATCTGCTGGTAATGGCGTGCGGTGCGGGCGTTCAGCGCGTCGGCCAGCTTCCCCGTCCACGGCGCCCGGGCCGCCAGGCCCAGCAGGCCGGCCACGCTCTCGTGCGAGACCATCACCGCGGGTACCCCGCGCCGGCGCGCCCAGGCACCGGTCCAGCGCAGCGTGGTCCGGTCGGATACCTCCAGCCGGTCGGGCGCCAACTCGGTCAGCAGGGCGGACAGCCGGGCCCGGTTCAGCAGCACCCGGTACCCGCCGGAGAACGGCAGCACCGGGCCGGGCACGGTGATGACGCGACCGTGCGGGGTCAGCTCGTCGCCGGCATGCCGCCCGGGTACCACGAGGACCGGCTCGTGCCCCGCCGCCAGGTACCCGCTGCCCAGCGCGCGCATCGCCGTGCGCAGCCCGCCCGAGCGGGGTGCCACGAAGTTGGCCAGCCGTACGATGCGCATGCGCACAAGGTCTGCCAGACGGCCGTGCGCGAGGCCACAACCGGCTGACGTGTCGGCGAACGGTGGGTTATATCTCCGCCAGCGCCGCCGGGAGGCGCCGCTCGACCCGGTCGGCGACCGCCAGCAGGTACGGCCCGCGCAGGTGGTGCACCCGGGCCTGCACCGAGTCCGGGCCGTGCCGGGCGAGCATCTCCGCCATCCGCAGCCGGATCGGCAACCGCTGCCCGGCGGGCCCGACGCTCTGGTCCGCGTAGGTCAGCGCGTCGGAGACCGCGGACTTCTCGTCCGGGTGACCGTGCAGCGCGTCCAGCAAGCCCTGGGCCTGGGCCACGAAGCCGGCGCCGGAGTGGTGCGCGACCAGTCCCGCGACCCGCGCCGGCCAGCCCTGCCGCAGCAGGTACGCCGCGCCGTCGAGCGGGTGGAAGCCGGTCTCGTGCGCGATCGGGCTGTACCCGATGTCGTGCAGCCACGCGGAAACAAGCAATACGTCATGATCTGCCGGATTGACCGTCGCGGCCAGTTCTTCCGCCCGGCGCGCCACCGCCACCGTGTGCCGCCACCGGTCGTCCAGACCGTCCAGCAGCATCTCGGCCAGGGTCCGCGCGACTGTGACGCGCCCACCGGCCACGACCGTGCCCATGGCCACACGCTAGGGATGCGGCACCGGCGCGCCAATGCCCGAGCGACCCTTCACAACAGAGTTCATGAAGTGTTCATCCCACGACCCAGGAACCACCCCCGGTGGCAGCGGGTCGCCTGCGGATGGTTCCGGAACGGAGGTGGCGCGGCGGCGTGCGGGGCTCCACTATGGGAGCAACCACGACCGTGAGGGAGCTCATGACTCCGCTCAGTGACAGGAGTGCGCAGGCCGGCCGCGCGCGCCTGATCATCCGGATCCTCGTCACGACGGTGACGGGTGGCGTCACCTATCTCGTCAGCGCCGTGGTCCGGCAGCCGCCGGCGCAGTCGCTGATGCTCGCCGTCTTCGTCGGCGGCGTCGTGCTGGTCGTGCAGTTGCTCGCCGAGTTCGACGGCCGGGTGGTCGCGATGGAACGGGGCCAGGAGCGGCTCATCGCCGAGGTGCGGGACCTGCTGGCCGACAAGTTCTCCGCGGTGGGCGAGGCCACCGAGCTGTTCGGCCGGGTGGAGGTCTCCGCCCTGCGCGAGGACGTCATCCGGCTGGCGCGCAGTTCGCTGCGCATCGGCCAGCCGGCGCCGCCGCTGCTCGTGGAGTTGGCCCGTGCGCAGATCGACCGGGTCACCCACCTTCTCGACCAGGTGGGCAGCGGCTCGGTGGCCACCTACGACGGCGAGGACCGCGACTGGCTGCTCGCGCTGGCGTTCCATGTCAAGTCCACGCTGGACGCGATCAGCCGGGGCTCGGCGGGTCCGGACGGCCGCTTCGTCGACGAAGGGCTGTGGCGCACCGAGCTCGGCCAGCGCTACCTGGAGCTGCAGGTCCGCGCGCTGGGCGACGGGGTGCGGATCCGCCGCGTGTTCATCCTCGAACGGCCGGAACTCGCCGACGACCCGCTCTTCCGGGACATCTACGAAGAGCAGGAGGACCTGGGCATCGAGGTCCAGGCGGTGGACCTGCCCAGGATCCGGATCGCGGGCATCAACTTCGTGTCCGATTTCGTCCTCTTCGACGACGTGGTGAGCTACGAGCTCGCGATCTCTGTGCCGAAGGCGCGGCCGGCCACGCCGATGTACGTCGGGACGTCGCTGTTCCTGGATCCGGTGCGCATCGGCGAGCGGCGCCAGCGGTTCGACGCGCTGTGGCAACAATCCAGCAAGCTGCCGCGGCACCCTCAGATCGACTCGACCAGGTCGGCCACCGCGCTCGCGCAGCCCCAGGAGAGGCTGACCCCACCGCCGCCGTGACCGTAGTTGTGGATCAGATGGCGGCCGTACACGTCCTCGCGCTCGACCCGTACCTGCGACCGGGTCGGCCGGAACCCCACCCGGTGATCGATGATCCGGGCGCCGGCGAACGCCGGTTTGATCGACGCGCAGCGGCGCACGATCCGCTCGGCCAGCGCCGGGTCGTAGTCGACGTCCGTCCGCCCCTCGTGCGCGGTGCTGCCCAGCACCATCCGGTCGCCGTGCGGCAGGAAGTACGTCATCTCCTCGGCGTCTTCCGCGTCGGCGAAGAACTCGTCGACGCCGGGGTTGTCGACCACCACGAGTTGGCCGCGCACGGGCACGACGGCCGCGTCCGGTACCAGGTCGCGGGCGCCGCAGCCGGTGCAGTTGACCACGACGGGGAAGTCCCTGGTCGCGTCGTGGAGCGAGCCGATCACCGCCGGCTCGATCCGGATGCCCGCGTCGGTCGCGCGCTGCTCCAGGTAGTCGAGGTACACCGGCATGTCCACGATCGGGGCGGTGTACCGCCAGCCGGACCGGTACCCGGCCGGCAGGTCGCCGGGGGCCGAGGTGGTGAGATCGGGCAGGCCGTGCAGCCAGGACGGCGGATCCAGTCCGGTGCGCGACGCCTCCAGCCCGTACACCATCCGGACGCCCGTGCCGGCGTCGCGGGAGAGATCGGCGAACGTCGTCAGTGTCTCGTGGCTCCACTGACCCACCCGGTCGTGGCTGGCCACCACGGGTCCCCACAGGGCGCCGGCCGCGCAGGACGTCGTGCGCTGCGGCCGTTCCCGGGCCTGGACGAGCACCCGGTGCCCCCGGTCGGCCAGGCGTATCGCGGTGGTCAAGCCGGAAACGCCGGCGCCGACAATAAGGACGTCAATGTTCGTGGTGGCCATTCTGTGAGACTAACGTCCAATCAGTTGAGCGCGTATACGTCCTAGCCGGCGTGACACCATTCGATCAACCTTTTCCGCAAATTGGGCTGCGTATGCGGTGCTGACCTCGACAATCGACCGTCCATCGGTGGAGAATAGGCGGTCGGAGTCCCCGCCAACGGTCCGCCGTTGCGTCAAACGCGGAGGTACTATGTTGGCGCTTGGCGAGGTGCACACGGGCCTGCTCCAGAACTCGTCATCGCTGTCGAAGATTGACTCGGTACGCCTTCTTGATCTCGTATTGGGGGAGCGGGTACGGGAGTCCGAGAGGCCCATTGACTATGTCGTGTCGCCGGAACGGCTCGTCGGGGTGGACTGCCCGCTCGCCACCTCCTCCCAGGCGCACGTGCGCGGCGTCGGTACGGTCGCCACCCGCACGACGATGACCGGCGGACACGTCCTGCAGGGCTCGGCGTACGCCTGGGTGCGGCCCAGCGCCAGCACGCACCGGCTCGCCTGGTCGCACTACCTCGGCCGGCCCGGCGTGGTGGAGACGATCGGCCGGGCCGACCCGCGGGACCTCGCCCGCGGGTTCGTCGAGCCCACCCAGCCGCTGCGCACGCTCGATCTCGGCGCCATCTGCGACCGGTCCCTGGACGACGTGCAGCGCTCGCCCGTACTGGATCGCAACATGTCGCTGAAGACCACCCGGACGCGGCTGCGCTGGGCCGCCGCCGCCGGCGGCCCGGACCTGGCGGGTACCGGCGGGACCGTCCAGTTCGCGGTCGAGTCGCCCACCCTGCGCACGCTGCGGCTGACTGTCGCCGCGGACGCCATGGCGGCCACCGTGGCCCTGTGTGAGGACCTGGCGCTGCACGACTGGCTGCTCACCACCCTGCTCGATATGATCGACCGCAATCTCACGTCCGGCGCGGGCGCACAGAGCTTCCAGCGCCTGCGCCCGGCCATCGACCACCTGCTGCACCTGTGGATGCCGGCGGCCCGCCTCGACCCGGCGGTGGCCGGAGTGTGGGAACGGATGGAGCACCGGCCCGGCTTCAGCCGGCAGTGGCACGCCTGCGTCGGCCGGATCAGGGACCAGGTCACGGTGAACGCGATCGCGGTGCTCAGCGGCGACCAGCGGGGTGCGGGCCGGTGAGCACCACCGAGAACGCGGGGAAGTCGACCACGGCTCTTGTCCGCAAGGTCGGCCTCACGACGATTACGGCGGGCCTCGCGTACCTCATCACAAGCCTGGTCGACAAGCCGAATATCGCCGGGTTCACGCTCTCGATCCTGATCGGCGGCGTTATCCTCATCGTGCAGTTTCTGAATGACTTTGATACCCGTTTGCGGGCGGTGGAGCGGGAACAGCTCGTGCACATGAAGAACATCGAGCAGATGGTCGAGTCCGGGTTTCACAAGATCAATGAAGCGACCGAGTTGTTCGCGCTGGTGGAAACGTCGACCATCCGGCCCGACGACGTCACGGCTCTGGTCCGGCACTCGACGCGGATCAACCCGTCCGCCCCGCCGCTGGTGCAGAGCCTCGCGCACGCCCAGATCCGGCGGACCTCGGATCTGCTCAAGGAGCTGAGCGAGGGGGCCGACGTCATCTACGAGGGCGAGGACCGGGAGTGGCTGCTCGGCCTCACCGACTACGCCAACAGCACCATCGACGCGGTCAGCCTGACCACAGTGGACGCCGGCAGCGAGGGCCTGCTCGAAGGGGGCGGGCTGTGGACCAGCGACCTGGGCCAGCGATACCTCGAAGCCCAGCGCCAGGCCGCGCAGCGCGGCGTGACCGTGCGCCGGATCCTGGTACTCGACCAGCCGACCCTGGAGAACGACGCCGGCCTGCAGCACCTCTCGGAACTGCACAAGGCCGCCGGGATCGCGGTGCGGGTACTGGAGCCGGCGTCGGTACCCCGTACCCGCCGGCACGCCCTGCTCGACTTCATCGTCTTCGACAACGTGATCAGCTACGAGACGACGCGGGCGTCGAGCATCGACAGCTCGGCCAAGGCGATCATCGCGACCACCCGGCTGGTACTGCGCAGTTCCCTGGTCAGGGAGCGGATCCGCTGGTTCGACGACCTCTGGACGTCGGCCAAGGAGATCACGCAATAGGACGTACGCACTGCCGACGGTGACCGGACGTGGGACTATTGGTGAACGGGGTTGTGCCGTTGCGGCCGGTACCCGCACAATGTCTCGACCTCACCACCTCAACACCACAATGGAGTCGTGGAACGTGGATACTCTTCGAAGCGCCACCGGCCCGGACGGGCGGAGCGCGGTGGACGAGCAGCGCCTCCGCGAAGAGTTGCACGGCATGTACACCGAGGTCGGGTTCTACGACCCCGCCGCGTGGAAGATCGCCTCCGCGGAGATCGACGAGCACACGCTCAGGATTCTCGGGCACCCGGTCATGGAGGACTGGGAGCGGCCCTACATGGAGAAGCTGGCCGAGATCGCCACCAGCAGGGGCGGCCGGATCCTGGAGATCGGGTTCGGCATGGGCATCTCCGCGACGTCCATCAGCCGCAGGTACGGCCGGGCCGATCGTCCGGTCACCGAGCACATCATCATCGAGGGGAACCACGACGTCGCCAACCTCGCCCGCAAGTTCCGGGACGAGCACCCCGCGGGCGTGGTCCGGATCATCGAGGGCCTGTCGTACGACGTGATCGGTCAGATCGAGGACGGCTCCCTCGACGGCATCCTGCACGACGCGTACCCGCTGGACGAGTCCCAGGTGCAGAACCAGGCCCACTTCGCGGACACCGCCTACCGCCTGCTCAAGCCGGGCGGGATCTTCACGTACTTCTCCGACGAGCCCACGGCATACCGGCCGGAGCACCTGAAGCTGCTCCTCGATGCCGGCTTCGAGCGGGACGCCATCGGCCAGGAGATCGTCGAGGTGGACGTGCCGGCGGACTGCGCGTACTGGAAGAGCGGCACGATCCTGGCGCCCATCCTCCAGAAGAGGTAGCCCGCTCAGTCGTTGACGAACACGTACTCGACCCGTCGCGGCAGGTCCGCGGGCAGGTCGAGGCCCTCCGCCGCGGCGCGCGCGACCACCTGCTCCGCGGCGGCGCGCTCCACCGCCAGCTGGCTGAGGATCGTCCGGACGCCGTGCTCGGTGGCGAGGAACCGCGAGCCGAGCACCGACACGGTGCGGTACGCGCAGAACGGCGCGGCGCCCGGATTCACCTGCAGCACAGCCGGCATGGCCCGCCAGTCCTCGGGCAGCCGCTCGGGACCGGGTCGCGGCGTGGCGACCGCGGCGCCGCGGTAGCGGAGCAGGCCCAGCCGCAGCAGCTGCCAGACGGCGGCGAGGAACGCGCAGGCCCAGGTGCGGCCGTTGCCCTCGCCGTCGTCCCAGAGCTGGACGTCGACGAAGACGGAGTGCCGGTTCGCCGCGTGCTCGACCGGCGGGCGCCAGCCCGGCGGGCCGGCCATCGCCTGCACCGCGGCGCTGTTGGGGGTTCGCTGGCCGTTGCACAGCCAACCCGTCTCCGCGGTCGGCGGCCGGTCGCCGTTCGTGCCGGGGACGGGATCGCTGACCAGCCGGCTCTCGACGAGATCGGCGAGGGCGATGCCGTCGGCGGCGGCGCACCCGGACTCGCGCACGATGTAGTCGATCGCCAGCCCGCTCTCGCTGGCGCACTTCAACAGCACCGGGATGACCTCGGCCGGCGAGCTGAACGGCGCGAAGTAGTCGTCGATGAGAAAGCAGGTCGCGATGCGCGGGCGGCGGCCCTTGGGCAGGCCGGCCTCGCAGGCGCGCCGGGCCGCCTCGGCCCACGGTGCGACCGTGCGGAAGTGCCGGGCCACCGCCGCGGCGCCGGCCGCGAAGTCCTCCCGGTACAGGTGGCCGAGCTCCAGCGAGAGGTGCGACAGCGGCACCTGCTTGACGGTGAAGTCTGCCGACGCCTCCCGGAACACCGCGTCCGCAGTGGTCACAGCACTTCCCACGCCGCGTCGTCGGTCAGCTTCTTGGCCAGCTCGGTGAACCTCTCGACGGTCAACGCGTTGGCCACCTGCCGTGCCCACACGTCCTTGTCCGAGATCAGTTGCTCACGCCATTGCAGTACCGGGTCGTGCGGGATGATGCCCAGGATCGAGGTGCGGCCGACCTTCATCTCCCGGGCCAGGTCCAGCAGGCTCTTGTTGCACTCGCGCAGCCAGGCGAGCTGGGTGGGCTGCAGCCCGGACAGCTCCGAGGAGTCCGGATCCACCACGGCGGTGCGGACGAACCGGATCGAGTCGAGCAGCTTGTCGCGGTCGTGGCCACAGCTCTTGCCGGTGTCCAGGATGCCGCGCTCCTCGTAGACCAGCGCGGCGGCGGCCAGCACGTGCTGGCGGGTCCAACGGTGGAAGACGAGCCAGCGTGCGGGGATCGCCCGCAGCGCCGGGTGGGCGAGCGCGGCGAGCACGATGTGGGTGGCATATGACCGGCCCGCGCTGAGGTCGACCAGGCACAGGTTGAACTGCTCGTGCAGGCGCAGGAACAGCGTGCGGCAGCGGTCGATGGCGAACTCGGTCGTGGCGAACTCGCCGCCACCCCGATCGCCGGGCAGGAGTACCAGGTGCCCGGCACCGGGCGGCCGGTTGCGCAGGCTGGAGCGGTCCGATTCGGTCCAGATGTCGATGCGGGCCGGCTCGGAGACCTTGCCCTCGTGGAGGTACGAGTGCATGCCGCCCCGGTCGACGCCGTGCGTGGCGGTCGGGATGTCGAAGATCGCGCCCGAGGTCGGCGAGCCGAAGTCGAAGTCGAGGTAGCACACGTCGGTACCCTGCAGCGCGGTGCGGTACGCGAGGTTGCTGGTGGTGACCGAGCGTCCGGTGCCACCCTTGTCCGAGGTCGCGAAGACGAACACGGTCAGTCCGTCCGTTCGACGTCGCTGCGGGCGACGGCGAGCGCGTCGATGTCGCGCAGCACCTTCGTCGCGAGCGCGGTGGCCGTACCCGGGCGGTCCTGCACGATGTCGCGCGCCCGGCTCAGGTCCGCGTTGATGGTCGTGAACGTCGAGCGCATCTTCTCGTTGGCCCCCACGGGCCGGCTCAGCAGCTCCTGGTCGAAGAGGTGTTCGGCCTCGCTGAGCAGCTGCAACGCGAACTCGGCGAGCGGCCCGCTGCGTAACGGGTTGCTGAACAGCACCTTGGTCGTGCCCACCACGCCCAGGACCACCCGGACCGTGTAGTACCAGGACGGCAGCTCGTGGCGCGCGCTGAGCCGGCGGAAGACGTCGCCGGGCTGGTCCCACAGGCTGCGGCTGACGCCGGAGTCGATGCGGCGCTCGGCGAGGTGGTCCCACACCCGGTCGGCCAGGTCGAGCAGCCTGGCCCGGCGCTCGGTGCCGTTGATCAGACCCGCGATCCGCGCGGTGCGCTGTAACAGCAGCGGGGCGAAGTCGGTGGCCAGCCACTGCAGCCTCGGCCCGCCGCGGACGTCGCTGCTCAACAGGTCGAAGGGCACGCCGGGCGAGTGCAGGCGCAGCGCCGGGTCGTCGTCCTCGATCAGCCGCCGGGTGATCCGGCCGCGGTTGCCCAGCTCGATCAGCACCTCGCCGACCCGGGCCAGTTCGGCGTCCGAACCGCGCCGCGCCACCAGGTCGTGGACCACCAGAGACGTCACGAGCAGGCTCAGGTAGTCGGACTCCACGTCGTCGGTGGTGCGCCAGGGGATGTCCTCCAGCGGCCAGCGCGGCCCGTCACCGAACATGGCCAGGGTGGCCCAGTAGGACCGGGTCAGCTCCCACCGCAACTGCAGCGCGCGGGACAACCGCTGCTGCTCCTCGTTGAGCAGGTTCAGGATGCGGGTCCGCTCGGAGAACAGGTCCTCGATGGCGTCCATGGCGACGACCGTGAAGTAGAGCCAGGGTGCGTTCCAGGCGATGCCGTCGGCCTGCTTGCCCACCGCCTCGGTGGTCTCGATGGTCGGCGCGTCCTTCACGATCCCCCACGACCAGCCACACTCGAAGAGCCGGTTCGGGTTCTCCAGGGGCTCGGTCGCCTGCCCCGAGCCGATGGTCATCTCGCCGAACGCGGCGATCGTCTCGCGCAGCGCCCTGCGCAGCTCGGCGACCACCTTGCGTTCGGGCAGGCCGCCCTGGTTGGCCGTGCGGATCAGCGCCTGCTCCTCGGTCGAACCCGCCTCGAAGCTGGACACGGTGAAGCTGCGCAGCAGGCCGATCATGGCAGCGCTGAGCCGGTTGCTCGCCATGGTCTCCAGGCGGTCGATGTCGGTGCGCATGCCGGGGCCACGCACCACGGTGCGCAGCACCCGGAGGAAACCGACGACGGCCAGGGTCAGCCGCACGGATATGGCGTAGGAGTCGACGATGTCGAGCCGGCGCTGCTGCTCGGTGGGCCCGACATCCGGATCGGTCGAGCCGAAGTAGCTCTCGCCGGCGAAGACGGGGGTTCCGTTCTCGTCGATATAGCGCTCGAAGTACTCCGTGATGAATCTGATCAGTCGGCGGGGGATCTCGACCGCGTCTCCCAGCCGCCGCAGCGCGTGCAGGATGTCTTCGGCCGTATCGTCGGGCTGGTCCAATCCGAACGGCTCCACCTGCGTGGCCGGCAGCATGACGCACAACAACTGCTCGGCATCGCTGATCGAGTTGCGACCGTCCCGGCCGTCCCAGACCCAGGTCTTCTCACCATCGGTGCCGGCGGCGTCGCGAAGGGAGTAGTCGGCGAGTGCCCGCCAGATTTCGAGGAGTTCCTGACGCGGTCGAATGCGCATTCAACATCAACCACCCGAGGGTCAGGGAATGGGTTGTCCCCGCCAACCAGTGACGAGAATCATCCCATCATAGTCCTCGCGCAGCGGCTTGTCGCCTTTCTCGATCTCGAACAACTCATGAATGAGTCCCACACCGGCGACGCATTGTCTCACGTCACGGGGGGAAACCGGTACCGCGGGAAAGTCAATCTCGCCGACCCGGTAACCGCGGGAGTTCTGCATGAACGCCGCGGCGAACGGCGCGCCCGGCCGCAGCGCTCCGACGAACCGGTGCACGGCGTACTCGAACTGGTGCAACCGGGTGGAGATCGACTCCGCGACGAAGAACATGGTACCGATGTCGAACGTCTGCGCCGGCAATTCGTAGACGCTGTCGTGGCGCAGCCGCACCCGCTGTTGCAGTTCGGTCCACGGCTCGGGAAAGCCCTGGTAGGGCTCCTTCTCGCACAGATGGTTCCAGAACTGGTCCCAGGCGGGTCCGTGCCGGCGCACCTGCTTGCGCAGCCACGCGACGTTGCTGCGGGACCGCTCCCAGAGCGTGATCCGCCGGCACATCGGCAGCATGCACAACGCGGGGTACAGGTTGGCGCCGGGTCCGACGTCGACACCCCGCGCGTCGGGCGGCAGCGTGGCGGTCGCGAAGAAGTCCCGGACCCGGCCCAGGATCTCCCGGTCGTCCTCGCGGAGGTACCGGTAGTTGTGGTTGAAGTACGCTGCCGAGTCGAAGGCGTCCCAGGGGTAGTCCTCGTTTGTTCCGGACTCTGCCGTCATGCTGGCATCCGGGGGCAACGTCTGAGTCATGAGAGCCTTTTTTCCTGTGATGGCAACGGCGACACCACACCGGGTCTGGAGAGCGTCTGGGACGCGATCGAGGGTCACTCTTCGCGATGAGAACAACTCAGTCTAACCCTGTGTGGCGAGCCCACATGCGGTTTCGCGCCCTCGGGTCCTCACACAGCGACACTATGATCCGCTGTGGACCATGCCTCGTCAAGCCGAGGGCCACCTTGTCATTAGGTCTTAACGTGGCGCCATTGTCATTGGCCGCGATGGCAAATGATCACGCTGTCGGATGCGCGATCGCCACCGGCCGGTCGGCATGGCGCAGCAGCCCGTCGGCGACCGAGCCGAGCACCAGGCTGGCAAAGCCGCCCCGGCCCCGCGGGCCGACCACGATAAGCGATGCCGAGCCGGCCTCCTCGACGAGCGTCAGGACCGGACTGAAGCTGTGCACCGCGCGCCGGTCCACCCGCACCTCGGGGTACCGCTCGCGCCAGCCGGCCACCGCCTCGGCGAGCAGCCGCTCCGCCTCGCCCTGCGCCTCCTCCTCGTCGTAGTGACGCGCCGTGACGGGGCCCAGGTTCCCGCCCGGCGGCACGCCCCAGGCGTACACGGCCAGCAGGCCGGTGCCCCGCATGGCGGCCTCGTCGAAGGCGAAGCCCAGCGCGGCCGCCGAGCCGGCGGACCCGTCCACGCCGACCGCGACCGGCCCGCTGCCGGGCACCGCGGAGTCCTCGGTGGACGGCGGCGGGTCGGGCGGCCGCAGCACCACGACCGGCGCCTGCGCGTGCGTGGCGACCTGGGCGCCGACCGAGCCGGCGAGCAGGCCGGCGAAGCCGCCGCGGCCACGGGACCCGAGCACGACGAGGCACCCGGCGGCGGACTCCTCCACCAGCACGCCGGCCGCGCCGCCGGCGACGACAGAGGTGGTCAGGGCCAGGTCGGGGTGGCGCAGGCTGGCGGTCCGGGCCATCTCGTTGATCACCCCGCGGGTCGCGCGCAGCGGCTCCTCGACGTCGAAGGGCACCAGCGCGGTGGGTCCGAACATCGGTACCGTGGTGAACCCGTGCACCAGGCGCAACGGCCGGTGCCTGCGCCGGGCCTCCCACGCGCCGTACTCGACCGCCTGCTCGGCCGCTGCCGAGCCGTCCACGCCGACGACGACCGGGGCGGCCGGCCCGCGTCTGCTCCCGTACGGACTGTTCATCGTGACCTCCAGGTGGGCCCTTACCCCGAGCCTCCCAGGCCACGCGCGCCCCGATGTCGAGAACCGGGAGCCCACTGCGACCTGTGGCTGAGAGGCGCTCACCAGAGTGCCGCAGTGTCGAGGAGAAGACCGTGAAGTACCTGCTGTTGATCTACAACAACCCGGCGACCTACCAGGCGTGGTCCGAGCACGACCGCGCGGACATGTTCGCGGAGGTGGACGCCGTCATGGCGGAGCTCACCCGGTCCGGGGAGCTGATCGGCGGCGAGGCGCTGGCCGACGCGTCGAGCGCCCGGACGGTCCGGGTGCGCCAGGGCATGCCGGCCGTGACCGACGGGCCGTTCGTGGAGGCCAAGGAGCAGCTCGCCGGGTACCTCACGGTGGAGTGCGCGACCCCCGAGCGGGCCGTGGAGATCGCCGCCCGCTGGCCGGACGCCAAGTACTTCGCGATGGAGGTCCGGCAGGTCATCCACACCTCGGAGGCGTGACCCGGCGCGGGCGGCGCGGGACAGGTCGGACAGGCAGGGCGTCCTGCCTGTCCCGCCGCGCGGCGCCGGCCATGTCGCGGGGCCACCCTGGTCAGCGATCCGGACGTCGAACCCCGGCGGGTTCCAACTGTGCCGCGAACCAGTTGCACGTGGCTTGCCGAGACTTCGTTGATAGATCGTGAGCTGCACCGGGCGGGGACGCCCGAGGCGCCCGGTCACGCGCTCGCCGCGCGCTGGGTGCTGCCGGTGGCGGTCGCGCTGAGCCTGGTCGCCTCGGCCGGCACCCTGGTCCAGGTCGTGGTCGTGGGGCACACCGGCGCGCAGGCCGCCTGGTCCGGCGTCCAGACAAGTTCGGGGCGGCGATAGCATCGGAGCCGATGCCGGCCGCGCCAACACCGCCCGACCAGCCCCGGGTGCTGCTCGTCGAGGATGACCGGGAGCTGCGCGAGCTGCTGGAGCGGCTGCTGTGCGACGCGGGCTACGCGGTCGACCCGGCGCCCGACGGTCAGGCCGGCCTGCACCGGGCGCTGACCCGCGAGTACGACGTGGTCGTCCTGGACCGCGGGTTGCCCGGCATCGAGGGGCTGGACCTGCTGGGCCGGTTGCGCCGCCGCGGCATGACGACCCCGGTGCTGATCCTCACCGCGTACGGGACGCTCGCCGACCGGGTCGCCGGGCTGGACGCCGGCGCCGAGGACTATCTGGTCAAGCCGTTCGAGGTGGACGAGTTGCTGGCCCGGCTGCGCGCGTTGCGCCGCCGCCAGGTGCCCGGGGCGGAGGTCATCGCGCTGGGCGCCGGCCACCTCGACCTGGCCGTACGGGCGGCGCGGCGCGGTGACGGCACCGAGGTGGACCTGTCCGGCCGGGAGATGGCGCTGCTGCGGATCCTCGCGTCGCGGCCCCGCCAGGTGTTCAGCCGGGACGAGCTGCGCGGGCAGGTCTTCGAGGCGGCGGAGTCGGCGTCCATCGTGGACACCTACGTGCACTACCTGCGCCGCAAGCTCGGCAACGACGTGGTGCGCACGGTGCGGGGCCGGGGATACCGGGCCGGCACGCTGTGAACGGCGGTGCGGAGCAGCAGCTGATCACTCGTACCTGGCGGGCGATCGCGGTGCAGACCGCGCTCGTCTTCGCGGTGGCCATGGTCCTGCTCGACGGCCTCGCGATCGAATTGGTCCTCTACACCGCGCACCGCGACGCCGACCGGCGGGTCAGCCAGACCCTCCGCGATCCGGACGCCCGCACCGCGCCGCCGGCCGGCATCTGGGTGTACGTCAGCGAGCGCGGCGTGCTGCGGCACAGCGCCGGAGCACCCGCGACCCCGGTGGATCCGGCCGCGCTGCGCGCCGTCGCCGCGGGGGAGCCGGGCCGGTTGCACCAGGTCCGCGCGGGCGGGCGCGAGTACCTCGTGGACACTCGGCGCAGCGCCGCGGGAACGGTACAGGCCGCGCTGGACCTCACCGACCAGGAGCGCGAGCAGCACCGGCTGTACCTGGGCCTGGCCGCCGCCGGTGCCGTCGGGCTCGGGCTCGCCGCGCTCGTCGGCGCGCAGATCGCCCGCCGCGCCATCCGCCCGCTCGGCCAGGCACTCGCGCGCCAGCACCGGTTCGTCGCCGACGCCAGCCACGAGCTGCGCACCCCGCTGACCCAGCTGTACACGCGCGCGCAGCTGATCCAGCGCCAGTACGCGGGCGGTGCCGGCGGGCCGCATACCGCGGCGGACATCGCCCACCTGGTCCGGGGTACCCGCCAGCTCGGCGACCTGCTGGAGGAGTTGCTGCTCGCCGCCCAGCTGCGCACCGAGCCGCAGCACTTCGGCCCGGTCGATCTGGCCGCGATCGCCACCGAGGCGGTCGAGGCGGAAGGCCCGCGGGCACAGGAGCGGCAGGTGTCCGTCAGTACCCTCATCGGCCCCGGACCGCACACCGTGCGCGGCACCGTCCCCGCGCTGCGCCGCGTGCTCACCGCCATGCTGGACAACGCGCTCGGGCACACCGCGGAGCGGGGCCGGATCGAGGTGGCGGTCGCGAAGGATCCGGACGGCTCGGCGGTGGCCTGCACCGTGCGCGACGACGGCGTCGGGTTCCCGCCCGAGGAGGCGCACCTGCTCTTCGAACGGTTCGCCCGGGGGCACCACGGCGAGGGCCGCCGGTTCGGGCTGGGCCTGGCGCTGGTCCGGGAGGTGGTGCACGCGCACGGCGGCAGCGTCGCCGCGACCGGGCGCCCGGGCGAGGGGGCCGCCTTCACGATCACCCTCCCGGCCTGGCGGACCGGCGGTCCGGACTGACCCGGTGTGGTGGCCGGCGCCGGTGGGTACCAGCATCTGGCATAACAACCTGGGTCGTAATGCTGGCGCCCGGCCCTGCCGGCGGCTGAGAATCGGGACGGAAGTCCGGATTGAGGAGGGCTGCCATGACGTCACGAGGAACCGGTCGGGTGATCGTCGGAGTCCAGGACTGCCTGGCCGGCCTGCAGGCGCTGCGCTGCGCGGTCACCGAGGCGCGGCGGCGCGCCGCACCGCTGTGCGCGGTCCGGGCCTGGACCTTTCCCTATGCGGGACAGAGTGTGGGGCTGCGGGCCTGGCGCCAGGAACTCGTCGACGAGGCCGCGCTGACGGTGTACGGGGCCTTCACGACGGCGCTCGGCTGCCTGCCGGTGGACGTCGACGTGCGGGTGGTGGCGCCGGAGGGCGGATCGGCCAGGGCGCTGGTCGAGCTGGCCGACCGGGACGACGACCTGCTCGTCGTCGGCGACTGCCAGCGGCGCCGGCTGCGCCGGATGCGGTCCCACTCGGTCGCCCGGTACTGCGTGCGGCACGCGGTCTGCCCGGTGCTCGTGGTGCCGCCGCCCGCGTTGGCCCGGGTCTCGCCGCACGATCTCTCCCGCGAGGCGCAGCGCTTCATCGACGCCAGGTAAGCGCCGACCCGGCGTCACGAAGCAACGATTCGGGTGCCTCCACGCGTCAATACAGTGAGCCCCGAGGACGGAGTCTGCCCACGTGCCTGCCGCCGCGACGACGAGAAGCCCCGGCCCGCGCACCGGTCGAGCCAAGGCACCCCGGTGGGCGCGCCTGCTCGTGTGGTGCGGCGCGCTGCTCATGGTCAGCAGCGGGTTGCTGATCGCGAGCGGAAAGGTGCTGGTCGCGGCGGCCAATCGCGGTGTCAACCAGCAGAACCTGCTCGGCGACGCGGGTGCGCAGGCGCATGCCCAGCAGCAGGAGCAGCACGTCACCATCACCGGTGCGAAGACGATCCTGCTGGTGGGCCTGGACAACCGGCCCGGGCAGAACCCCACCGACCTGGTGCGGGCCGACTCCATCATGCTGCTGCACGTGGCGGCCGGCCACGACCGCGGATACCTGGTCTCCATCCCGCGGGACACCTACGTACGGGTACCGGCCGACCCGGGCACCGGGTTCGCCGGCGGACCGCAGAAGATCAACGCGGCGTTCGCGTACGGCGCCTGGCACGGCGGCGGGATCGCCGGCGGCGTACGGCTGCTGGCGAAGACGATCGGGTCGATCGCCGGTATCGTTCCCGACGCCGCCGCGGTCATCGACTTCACCGGCTTCCAGAAGGTGGTCGGCGTGCTCGGCGGCGTGGACATGTGCATCGACGAGAAGACCACGTCCATCCACCTCGGCCGCACCGCCAGCGGCCAGCTCAAGCCGCCCTTCCACATCAACAGCGACGGCACGCTGGGCCGCTCGATCCGGGGCGTCACCCCGCTGGTGTACGAGAAGGGCTGCCGGCACCTCGCGGCCTGGCAGGCGCTGGACTACGTCCGCCAGCGTGACCTGCTGGAGAACCATGACCTCGACTACGGCCGGCAGCGCCACCAGCAGCAGTTCATCAAGGCGATCTTCAAGAAGATCTTCAGCGCGGGTACCCTCACCGACCTCGGCAAGCTCAACGGCGTGCTGTCCGCCATGCGCGGCGCCATGACGATCGACAGCGGCGGCATCGCGCCGACCGACTGGGTGTACGCGATGCGCGCGGTCACCCCGGACACGCTGGTCACCATCAAGACCAACGCCGGCAGGCTCAACCCCAAGACCGTCAACGGCACCGACTACGAGGTGCTCAGCCCGGCCAGCACCCAACTCCTCCAGGCGATCAGAGACGACACGGTGGACCAGTTCCTGGTCGGGCACCAGGACTGGATCTCGACGTCCTAGCCGCGGCTCAGCGGGTATAGACCTGCAGTTCCGCGATGCGCACCTGGGTGGCGAACGGGCTCGCCGTGGCGCAGTCGGTCGCCGCCGCCGGATCGGCGTCCTGCTCGCCGGCGTACCGCGGCCCACCCGTGCACTGGCTGGCCAGCACCTGGATCCGCAGGTGCGTCGCCCTGGTCGGGTTGATGCGGAAGGTGCGGAGGTTCAGCTGCGAGGCGACCGGGCGGAACGCCCCACCCGGGAACGCGTCCGGCGCGCTGGTGAAGACCGGGTGGAACCCGGCGTCCTGGGTGCAGTCGGCCACCGTGGCGTCGCAGGTGAGTATCGCGAACGAGCGCAGCGCGCTGAACCTGTTCTGCGGACCGGGATCCGCGTCGCCGGTGATGGCCGGCCGGGGCAGCGCGCTCACGTTGACCACGCTGATCGGCTGCGGCGCGTCGCCGGCCAGATCCACCGTCACCTGCCGGCCCGCCACGCCGTCCAGCGAGGCCCAGTCGGTCGCCTCGGTGTCGTCGGCGATCATCCCGAGGTTGACCCCGGCGCCGGAGACGCTCGCCCCGGCCGCGGTCGACGCGAGGTTGGTGGGCAGGTTCAGCCGCAGGTCCTGGCTGCGCCCAGGGAGGAACAGCGCGGTGAACCTGCGGGTACCCAGGCCGGGGCCGGCCGCGGTGAAGTGGAACGGGGTGCTGGGCAGGATCTGGAAGGTGTCCGGCAGGTCCGTCTCCGGGTCGGTGTCGGCCACCGGGACCGCCCGCGCCTCGTAGTCGCCGACGTACAGCCGCACCACCTTGCCCGCCGAGTCGCCGAGCGGGCTCAGCCGGACCGTCGCGTTGCTGGCGTACGGCGAGGCGAAGCTGGCCACCGGGTCCACATCGGACGGAGTGCTCACCGCGTCCTGGCCCAGCCCGGACTCGGCGAACGCGCCCCAGATCAGGTCCTGGTTGGCGCCGCCGAAGCGCACCAGGTCGGCGGCGAGCATGTTGTCCCGCATGTCGACCATGCTGACCTGACCGGCGGCCTGCAACAGGAACGAGTCGAAGACCAACTGGATCCACCGGCGGTTGCCGGGGCAGGCGTCCGCGGCGACCGCGCCGTCCGCGCACCTGGCCTGCGATCCGGGGGTACCGGCGCCGTAGCGCTTGACGAGCGCCGCGCGTACCCGCAGGTTCGCCGCGACCCAGATCTCCCCGTCCGCGTGCACCTCGGGACCGACCAGGTCGTAGCCCACGTCCGCGAAGTTGAGCGGGCTCCTGCTCCCGTCGTAGTTGCGGATGCCGGTCGTGGTGTTGCCGGTGACGTACCCGCCGATGATGAACGGGCTGTCGCCGGGTGCCCGCAGGTTGTTCTCCGCGAGGTACTCGGAGGCGACCAGGTCGCTCCAGCCCTCGCCCATCGAGCCGCCCTGGAAGCCGCTGATGCCGGTGTCCGGGCCGGCGATCATCCGGTTGGTGATGGCGTGGGTGTACTCGTGCGCGATCACCGTCATGTCGTAGTCGCCGTCCACGCACGGCGGGTACGCCGCGCCCGCCACCGGCTGCCAGAGGAACATGTTCGTCGCCGGCGGCAGGCCGTCGCGCGGGGTCGCCTGGTTGGCGTTGTTGCGGCTGCCCGCCAGGGCGCCGGCCTGTGCCCGGCCCTGTTCCGCGTCGCCGCCCAGGCCGGCGCTGCTCAGGTTCACCGCCTGCAGGTTCCAGGTCGCCTCGGTGAAGCCCAGCTGGCTCGCCCAGTCGTGCATCCGGTTGTGCATCGCGAACAGGTTGCTCACCGCTGCGTCGGCGTCGTTGCGCTGTGCCGAGACGAAACCGGCCGGATCGCACCGGGCCTGGTGCCACTGGTCCGTGAAGGGGTAGACGTAGGTCCGGTCGGGCCGGGGTGTCGCCGGTGTCGCCGGGGTACCCGCGCCCCACAGCACGACGTCGTTGGCCGAGTTGCCGGACGAGGTGAACGTGGGGGCACCGGTGCTCAGGTCGACGTCCCAGGCCTGCCCGCTGACGGGGTCCTGGACTGTCCGCACGCAGCCGGGCGCCGGGGTCAGGCACCAGCGCACCCGCGGGTCCACACCGGAGGTGACCGTGCTGGGCGGGGCGGCCGGGAAGACCGCCCAGGCCGGGTTGTCGGAGTCGAAGTCGACGAGGTCGTCGCGCACCAGCACGGCGCCGGTACGACCGTCCACATAGGTGGTGTACGCGGTGGGATCGGTACCGTCCCGGGAGATCAGCGTCACCGCGTACCCGGCGCGCGGCCCGTCCGCCGGCGTGGGTACCGCCACCGGCCGCACGTCGGACGCGCCGATCTGGCCGGCGGACAGGCCGGCGTCGCGCAACGCCACCTGGTACGCCTCGCCGGAGGTGAGCGTCGAGGGCTGCGGGGTGCGCGTGTCGCGCGACAGCGACGAGGTGACCCGCAGCGCGGTACCGCCGCGCACCAGCACGTCGACCAGGCCGTCCCGGCCGGCGGGCAGGTCGCCGAAGCGCTGCCGCAGCAGCACCGCGAAGCCGGCGCCGATCGGGCTCACCCGCACCCGCTGCAGTGCGGCCACCGCCGGCGCGTCGAGGCCGAACAGTTCCCGGTTGCCGGACAGGTACGCGCGGGCCGCCGCCTCGGGGTCGGCGGGCAGGCCGGTGGCGAGCGCGGCGGCGGGACCGACCGACACGGGAGTGCCCAGCGCGTTCCACCGCACGGCGCCCAGCCGGCCCGCCAGGGTCCGCTGCCGGGCGGTCGGCGCGGCGATCCCCGCCCGGTTGTCCTTGTCGCGCTGGCCGTGTCCCTCGCCGAGGGCGTCCGACTTCGGGCCCTGCGCGGGCCCCTTCCCGGGCGCGGCGCCGACCGGGGAGCCGGCGGTCATGCCCGCCACCACCGCGACCGCGAGCAACCAGCCGGTGATCTTCGATCGTGATCCGCGCACGATGGGCCTCCCTGCGAGATGCCGGGCAAGACGTGAGAGTTGCAAATACGTCGATATCAAACTCCGACCGGACAATACAAGAAGACAAAGT
>JBBWZQ010000069.1:0-5022 GCA_039649115.1 Micromonosporaceae bacterium
CGAAGACCGGTCACCACCAGACGAAGACCGGTCCCCACTCGTCGAAGACCTCTCGCCACCCGTCGAGGTCCGGTCGCCGCTGGCCGAAGGCCGATCACCGGTGGCCGAGGGCCGGTCGCCCGTGGTCGTCGGGCGCTCGCCGCCACCCGCGACCTGGGACTGGTCGCCGGCGACGCCGGCCGGCTCGCCCTCGGTCGGACGGTTCTCTCCATTACCCGTGTGCTCGCCGGACCGGCCGACCTCGCCTGGCACCTCGCCGCCGCGTTGCCCCTCGCCGCGGGTGATGTCGTGAACACCCTCGCCCGAGGCGGGTTGCCCGGCCTGTGTCCCCACGGTGTCCCCGCCACCCGACCCGGCCTTCACCTCCGTGTGCACGGCCTGCGGCGGCGCCTCGCCACCGGGCGCGGCCGAACCACCCCCGGCCTTCACCTCACCACCGGGCGCGGTGGAACCACCGCCGGTCTGCACCTCCCCCTTCGGCGCCGCGGTGCCCGTGGCGTGGTCACCCGCACCACCGCTGCCGGTCGCGCCCGTCGCGTGGTCACCCGCACCACCGGTCCCGGTGATACCTGCGCCTCGGGTGGAGCCGGGGTCGTTGGCGTGCACCGACGAGTCGCCCAGGCCGCTGCCGGTCTCGGTCTTCGGCGCCAGGTCCGGGCTGAGCGCCGGCGCGTCGCCGGTGGCCGTCTTCGTACCGAAGTCCTTCAGCCCCAGGTCGGAGAGCCCCTGGTCAAGACGCAGCTTGCCGATCGCGTCCTTGATGTTCTCCTTGGCGCCGAGCAGCCCGAACGCGGCGCCGACGGTCGCGCTCTGCAGCACGCCGTCGAAGAGGCCCGGCCCCTTTCCGTCGGCACCGGCGGTGTACAGGTTGTGGTCCGTCGCCCACTTGTGCAGGCCGAACTTGTCGAACGCGTCGTTCGCCGCGATCTCCAGCGCGTTGAGGGTGAGCTGACCGGATCCCATCGAGAACGCCTCGGCGAACGGCCCGTGCGCGCCCTTGGTGATGAGGCCGCCGAAGAAGCCGACCGCGAAGCTGTCGAACATCTGCCGGCCGAGTTCCCAGCCGTCGATGTGCGGCTTGTGACCCTCGATCCCCTCCATCGTCCAGGCCACGATGTCGGAGAGGAGCGTGAAGGCCATGAACTGCGCGCCCCGGATGACGGCGGCGATGATGACCTTCTTGGTGATGCCCTCCATCAGCTTTTCGAGAAGCTGCTTGGCGGCCAGCATGATGGCGGTCCGGCAGACCGCCATCGCACCACCGACCTCCGCCAGGGAGGCCCCGAACGTGAAGAAGGCGCTGACGATCGCCACCACCGCGGAAACCGCGAGGAAGATCAGGTTGACCGCGTCCGACCACTTGGTCGTCTCGATGCCCAGCGCGGCGCCGTGTACCACCTCGGACGCGCCGCCGAAGGCATCGATCATGTTGCTGACGTGCTGGACGTAGTGTTGCAGCGACTCGTGCGCGGCCTGCGCGGCGCCGTCGCCGGTCCAGACCGCCAGATCCTTCTGGTACGGCGAGATGTCGTTCAGGTGGCTCGCGTAGAGCTGCGACGCCCGCGTGTACGCGTCGGCCAGCTCGTAGAGCTTCTTCTCCTTGCCTTCGGGGATGTCGATGAACCAGGACAGGACCGTCCCGGACATGGGGACCCAGTGGTCGAGCTCGTGGAAGAAGTCGAGGATGGTCTGGAGGACACCGTCCAGCACATCTTCGGCATCGGGCATGTCAGGCAGCCGTGGTGGGGAGCTTCTTGATGGTGTTGGCGTTGGTGGTGTCGGTCACCTGGTAGTCCATCATCGCGTGGGTGACGCCGTCCCCAATCTTGCCGAGGTTGTCACCGGCGTTGCCCAGCTCGTCCTTGAGGATCTCGTTGAACGCCTTGTCGCCGCCCTCGGGCACCGAGAAGTACCCCTGTGGCTGGTTCTTGAAGGACTCTCCGAAGTGGTCATTGCCCCACGGCTGGCCGGCCTCCAAGGTGTTGATCTCGCTGACGATGCCCGTGGTCTGCGAACCGAGGTCCGCGCTCAGGGCCTTGATCAATGAACCGGTACCGCTTACCTCGTCGGGGCTGCCCTCGACGCTAACGAGGCTCGACATCCGACTCCTCCTCTGCCAGATCGGCATCGTGACTGCGCATGAGGCGCTGCAGGTCAAGGCTTCCGTAGTTCCGGAAGGTCATGTCGCGCGGCAGGCTCTCCGTGAGGATGTCCTGCACGTCCGCCATCGCCTTGTCGGCGGCGGCGCGGACGGTGGCGACGATGGCTTCGGCGAGCGCGACCGCGTTGGGGCGGCGGTACACGCGGGGATCGATCTCCAGGTGGACCAGTTGCCCGCGGGGCCCGACGGTCGCCTTGATCATCCGATCGTCGGACGTGGCCGTCGCGGTGACCCGCATCACCCTGCGCTGCGTCTGCTCGGCTCCCTCAAGCGTCCGCTTCAGGTCGTCGAGCATGTTCCGCATCGCCGCCACCGACATCTGCTCCACCTGGTCCGTCCTCCCCCCGACCCCGGCCCAGCAGGGCACGGTCACACGTTGCCACCGTGTGACCGTTATGAATGAGGCTAGTCGACGCTCGCCACTCGGCCAATGCCCCGGCGCCGCACCAGATCCTCGGCCCAGTCCACGAGGCGGGCCACCTGGTCTCCGGCGAACAGGGTCGCGATCGCCGATCCGGCGTTCACGGCGAGCCAGAACCGGGTGTCCGGCCACGCCTTCACGAGGGCGATGAGGTCGACGCTGACCGCCCGGCTCTCCTCGTATCCGGCCGCGGTCAGCCGCTCGGGCGAGGTGAACACGTTGATGACCGGGCTCGGCGCGCGGATGTCGAGCAGCCAGGGGAAGTCGGCCGCACCGATCGCGTCGGCGGCGGCGGGGCCGGCGGTCGGCATGAGCGCGCGGGACACGACCAGCGCGTCGAGGAACGTCTCCGGCCGGCCGGCGTTGCGCGCGAGGTACATGACGTTCTCGAAGGGGTTGGCCGGGCGGAACGTCCAGGCGGGGTCGAACTCGACCAGGTCGGACCGGCCGGCGGCCGCGTCGGTCAGCGCCGCGACCGGGAGGTACGCGCCGATCGGGGTGCCGGGGTTGACGGCCAGCCGGCCGGTCGCATCCGGCCACTGCGCGACGAGGTCGGCACACTCGATGACCCGGTACGCGTCGGCGATGCCCACGACCCGCAGCCGCATCGTGTCCAGCGACGTGAACACCGCCACGTGCGGGACGCCGCCGTGCCGCCAGGCCGGTGGCCCCTGGGCGTCATCCTCCGGTTGCCCGACCACCGGCACATACAGCAACGCGCCGCGCAGCACCCGCAGGTATACCGTGGCGTCGCCGCGAGCGTGCGCCAGCTGGTACTCGACGTCGTTTGCCGGCTGGTAACCCGCGAGGGCCGGCGGTTGCGGCGCAGCCATGGCTGGCACGATACCGGGGTGGGCACAGACATGCGTTACCGCCGGCTCGGCGCCTCCGGCCTGGCCGTCTCGGTCGTCGGCATCGGTTGCAACAACTTCGGCCGGAAACTGGACCTCGACGGCACCCGGGCGGTGGTGGACGCGGCGCTCGAACAGGGCATCAACCTCTTCGACACCGCCGACGTCTACGGCACGCCGCGCGGCGCGTCGGAGGAGCTGCTCGGCGCCGCGCTGCGGGGCCGGCGCGACGAGGTGGTGGTGGCGACCAAGGTCGGCATGGACATGGACGGCGCGAACGGCGACGACCGGGACGCGCGCGGTTCGCGCCGGTACATCTTCCGCGCGGTGGAGGCGTCGCTGCGGCGGCTGACGACCGACTACATCGACCTCTATCAGTTCCACCGGCCCGACCCGCAGACGCCGATCGACGAGACGCTGTCCGCACTGGACGATCTGGTACGCGCCGGCAAGGTGCGCTACCTGGGCAACTCCAACTTCGCGGCCTGGCAGGTGGCGGACGCCGACTGGACCGCGCGCACCACCCACCTCACCCGGTTCGTCAGCGCGCAGAACGAGTACAGCCTGCTGCGGCGCGACGTGGAGGCGGAACTGGTACCGGCGTGCCAGCGCTTCGGCCTCGGCCTGCTGCCGTACTTCCCGCTCGCCAGCGGCCTGCTCACCGGCAAGTACCGGCGCGGGACGGATGCGCCGGCCGGCACCCGGATGGCGATGGACCGCTACCGGGACTGGTACGAGCGGGCCGACTGGGACAGGATCGAGGCCCTGACGGAGTTCGCCGACAAGCGGCGCCTGACCCTGCTCGACGTGGCGATCGGCGGGCTGGCCGCGAAGCCCGCGGTCACCAGCGTCATCGCCGGCGCGACGACCCCGGAGCAGGTCGCGGCGAACGCGGCCGCCGCCCGCTGGACGCCCACCGCCGAAGACCTCGCCGAACTGGACGGCATCGGCGCTCAGGCGTCGTAGTCGACGGTCAGCGCATCGGTGACCGGGCTGGACTGGCAGGTCAGGACGTACCCGGCGGCCAGTTCGTCCGGGGCCAGCGCGTAGTTGCGGGCCATCCGCACCTCGCCCGCGAGCACCCGGGCACGGCAGGTCGAGCACACCCCGCCCCGGCACGAGTACGGCAGCTCGCCGCGCACCCGCAGCGCCGCGTCGAGTACCCGCTCGTCGCGACCCATCTCGAAGCGGGACTCCCGGCCGTCGAGCCGGATCGTGACGGCGACATCGCCCGCGACGTCCGCCACGGGGACCGGCTGAGGTGGCGGCGAGCCCTCCACATGGAACAGTTCACTGTGTACGGTGGCAGCGACCACGCCCCGCTCCGCCAGCACCTGCCGTGCCCCGGTCACCATGCCGTACGGGCCGCACAGGAACCATTCGTCCACGGTGGACGGATCGACGAGCGCGTCGAGCAGAGCGGCAAGGCGTTGCGGGTCGAGCCGGCCGGACAGCAGCGCCGCGTCACTCGGCTCCCGGGACAGCACGTGCACGAGATGCAGCCGCGCCGGGTACCGGTCCTTCAGGTCGGCCAGCTCCTCCGCGAACATCACCGATCGTGCATACCTGTTGCCGTACAGCAGGGTGAC
>JBBWZQ010000074.1:0-5001 GCA_039649115.1 Micromonosporaceae bacterium
CCGCGCCGTCGCTCTCGCCCTCGAACAGGGCGACCAGCTCGGGCTGCTCCTCGGCCAGCCGGGTCCACTGCGGCGCCACCAGCTCGGCGGCCTGGGCCGGGGTGCGCTGCTCGGGGGGCAGGTCGAACAGCTTCTCCAGGACCGCGTGCACCAGGGTGCCCCGGGCCTGGTCGCTGGTGGGCCGCTCGGGCAGCCGGTCGATGGAACGGTAGCGGTAGAGCAGGGGGCAGGTCTTGAAATCGGCCGCCCGGCTGGGCGACAGCGACGGCCGGTGCGGCTGCGCCGTCTCGGACTCGGCGGTCGTCGACTCCTCGGCGGTCGTCGACTCCTCAGCGGTCCTCGACTCCTCAGCGGTCTTCGACTTAATGGTGCTCACCAGCTCGACCGTCATGGCACACAGGCTATGCGAGAGGTATGACGAAACCCGGCAGGCCGGTGGGCCGCGCCGCGCTCGTGGCGTTCCGTAGCATCGGGACGATGGAGGACCACGTGGCCCCACCCCCCGGCACCGGTCCCGAGGCGCCGCAGCCCACCCGCCGCATCCGGATGGGCGGCATCCCCGTCGGCCGGGTGCTGGGCGTGCCGGTCTTCCTCACCGTGCCGTGGCTGCTGCTGGCGGTACTGATCACCGTGACGTACGGGCACTTCGTGGCCTACCGGCACCCCGACCTGACCACCGGCCTCGCCTACCTGACCGGCTTCGGCATGGTGCTGTGCCTGCTCCTGTCCGTACTGCTGCACGAGCTCGGACACGCGCTGACCGCCCGGCGGTTCGGCATCGGCGTGCGCGGCATCACCCTGGAGATGCTCGGCGGGTACACCGAGATGGAGCGCGACGCGCCCAGTCCCAAGATCGAGCTGCTGGTCGCGATGTCCGGGCCGGCCGTGTCGCTGGTGCTCGGCGTGCTGGCGGTGGCCACCACGCTGGTGGTACCCGACGGGACCCTGCTGCACGAGGTGGCGTTCCAGCTGGCCTTCAGCAACATGGTGGTGGCCATCTTCAACGCGCTGCCCGGCCTGCCGCTGGACGGTGGCCGCGCGCTGCGGGCCGGGGTGTGGGCGGCCAGCCACGACCGGCACCTCGGCGACCGGGTGGCCGGCTGGACCGGCCGGGTGGTGGCCGCGGTCAGCTGCCTGGTCGCGCTGTTCCTGTACCTGAGCCAGGCGCTGACCTGGCTCGGCCTGATCATCACGGCGATGGTGGCGCTGTCCCTGTGGACCGGTGCCACCCAGGCCATCCGGCTGGGCCAGATGGGGCGCCGGCTGCCGCTGGTCAACGCGGGCCGGCTGGCCCGGCCGCTGTTCCCGGTGACCACGGGCACGCCGCTGGCCGAGGGGCAGCGCCGCCAGCGGGAGGCCGCGGCGGCGGGCACGGTGGCCGCCGACGGCGGGGTGATGGCCGTGGTCGACTCGGGTGGGCGGCTGCTCGCGGTGGTCAGCGACGAGGCCGCGGCGGCGGTACCGGAGGAGCGGCGGCCGTGGGTGGCGGTCGACGCGGTGGCCCGCGCGCTGGACCCGTCCCGGGTGCTGCCGGCCGAGCTGTCAGGAATGGACGTCATCCGCGCGGTTCAAGCCAACCCGGCGAGCGAGTACGTCGTGACCGTGGGCGAGGATGTCATCGGCGTGTTGCGCGTTGCCGATCTCATGAACGTACTCGAACCCAGGGGGCAGTCCGCTTGAGTACCACGACCACCCGGCGTGGCGCGTTCCAACCCGGTGACCGGGTGCAGCTGACCGATCCGAAGGGGCGCATGCACACCCTGGTGCTGGCGCCCGGCAAGGTGTACCACACGCACCGGGGCGGGCTGCCGCACGACGACCTGATCGGCCTGCCCGAGGGCAGCGTGGTCAGCTCCAGCGGCGGTACCGCCTACCTCGCGCTGCGCCCGCTGCTGGCCGACTACGTGCTGTCGATGCCGCGCGGCGCCCAGGTGATCTACCCCAAGGACGCCGCCCAGATCATCGCGATGGGCGACGTCTTCCCCGGTGCCCGGGTGCTGGAGGCCGGTGCCGGCTCGGGTGCGCTCAGCTGCTGGCTGCTGCGCGCGGTGGGCCCGGGCGGGCACGTCGTGTCGTACGAGACCCGGCCCGACTTCGCCGAGATCGCCCGCCGCAACGTGACCGAATTCCTCGGCGCCGCGCCGCCCGCCTGGGACCTGCGCGTGGGCGACGTCGCGCAGTGCCAGGAGACCGGCTTCGACCGGATCGTGCTCGACATGCTGACGCCGTGGAACATCCTCGACGTCGTGGCGGGTGCTCTGGTACCCGGTGGGGTCTTCGTCGGCTACGTGGCCACCACGCCGCAGCTGTCCGAGTTGGTGGAGGCGCTGCGGGCACGGGGTGGCTTCACCGAGCCGCGCGCGTGGGAGTCGCTGGTGCGCGACTGGCACGCGGACGGCCTGGCGGTGCGCCCGGACCACCGGATGATCGCGCACACCGCCTTCCTGGTGACCAGCCGGCGGCTCGCGCCGGGCGTGGTCGCCCCGCCCCGGCGGCGCAAGCCCAGCAAGGGCGCCGAGGCGTACGCCGCACTCCGTGCCGCCCACGCCAACGGCGCCAGCGGGACGACACCGTGACCCGGCCGCCGTACGGCGACCTGCCGGCGGTCTTCCCCGACTGGTCCCCGTACCCCGACCTGGACTCGGCCGCCCGGGCGTACCTGCGCGACCCGGAGGTGGCGCTGGAGGCGCTGGGCGGCGTGCTGCGCGGCTCGACCGTGCTCGGCTTCACGCTGGAACGCTTCGTCAACGAGGTGAACGGGGTGTGGCAGGAGGTGGTGGTCTGCGACGGCACCCGGCTGATCCTGTGGCACGGCGAGGACGTGCCGCCCGCCGACGGCCCGCCGGGCTCGATGACCTCGTCGCTGCGCGTGATCCCGCTGTCCGCGGTGACCGAGGTGGGCTGCCGGCGCCGGCTGACCCGCAACGGTACCGGTCCGGTCCAGGTGGACAGCCTGGACGTCTACCTGCTCCTCAGCTCTTTGGACGAATCGGGGTTCGGTGGGCCGGAGGAGTCGGGGCCGGTGATCCGGCACGACGCGCTGCGCTTCGGCAAGACCCTCGACGACGGCGGGGCCGGCCAGATCGCGCGGCTGGAGGAGTTCGCCCGGCTGGTGGCCAACCTGGTCGGACGCCCGATCTAGCCGCGTAACGACCTGGATGACCGGACTCGCCTGAATCGGCGCCCGGGGATGGCGCACCCAGATCGCGGCTCAGGTCGCGCCCGGCCCGGCCACCTCCACGCTGTCCGCCGCGCGCAGCACGTGGATGCAGTCGCCCGGGCACTCCTTTGCGGCGTCTATCACATCAAGGCGCAGGTGTGCCGGTACGTCCACCCGGCTGCCGGCCGCGAGTTGCATATCGCCGCCGCCGTCCTTCACGTAGGCCAGCCCGTCCACGTCGAACTCGAAGACCTCAGGTGCATACTGCACACACAGCCCATCGCCGGTGCAGAGGTCCTGGTCAACCCATACCCGCAACTCACCGGGCTCCACCGACACGCCATCCTCCCCCGGGGTATTGTTCGAACTTCCTCCGAAGGTACCCGAGCGCCTGGGGCACCATTCGCGGCGGCATGGCAGCGCGGCCGACGATGCAGCCAGGTCGCGGTGTGAAAACAAGCTCCGCGACGACGGTGTCTGCGGGAGCACCGAGAGGCGATCAGCAGTTAGTGTTAAGACAGGTTCAAGCCCCCGGGGAGGTGGGACGTGGCACGAAGCGACGACGCGGAGACGCGCGCCGCACGGTGGGAGAAGGAAGCCAACGATCTCTCCACCCAGGTCGCGTTTCTGCAAGAGGAACTCGCCTTGGTGCGGCGCAAGTTGACGGAGAGCCCCCGACACGTACGCCAACTGGAGGAGCGGCTCGCCGCCACCTCGGCTCAGTTGGCACGGCTAACGGAGAACAACGAGCGCCTGGTCGCCACGCTCAAGGAGGCGCGTGCACAGATCGTCACGTTGAAGGAGGAGATCGACCGGCTGGCCCAACCGCCCAGCGGGTACGGCATCTTCCTGGCCCGGCACGAGGACGGCACGGTTGACGTCTTCACCGGGGGGCGCAAGCTGCGGGTGGCGGTCTCGCCCGCGCTGGACGCCGAGAGTCTGCGGCGGGGCCAGGAGGTCCTGCTCAACGACGCGCTGAACATCGTCGACGCGTTCGGTTTCGAGCGCGCGGGCGAGGTGGTCATGCTCAAGGAGATCCTCGACGGCGGCGACCGGGCCCTGGTGATCTCGCATGCCGACGAGGAGCGCATCGTGCACCTCGCCGACACGCTGGAGGGCACGCCGCTGCGCGCCGGCGACTCGCTGCTGATCGAGCCGCGCTCGGCATACGCGTACGAGCGCATCCCCAAGAGCGAGGTCGAGGAGCTGGTCCTCGAAGAGGTACCGGACGTCGACTACCACGACATCGGGGGCCTGGACCGGCAGATCGAGCAGATCCGCGACGCCGTGGAGCTGCCGTTCCTGCACGCCGACCTGTTCCGGGAGCACCAGCTGCGCCCACCGAAGGGCGTACTGCTGTACGGGCCGCCCGGCTGCGGCAAGACCCTCATCGCCAAGGCGGTGGCCAACTCGCTGGCCAAGAAGATCGCCGAGAAGCGCGGTGAGGACAAGCACACCAGCTACTTCCTCAACATCAAGGGTCCGGAGCTGCTCAACAAGTACGTCGGCGAGACCGAGCGGCACATCCGGCTGATCTTCCAGCGGGCCCGGGAGAAGGCGGGGGAGGGTACCCCCGTCATCGTGTTCTTCGACGAGATGGACTCGGTGTTCCGCACCCGTGGCTCGGGGGTGTCCTCCGACGTGGAGAACACGATCGTGCCCCAGTTGCTGTCGGAGATCGACGGTGTGGAGGGTCTGGAAAACGTCATCGTCATCGGCGCGAGCAACCGGGAAGACATGATCGACCCGGCCATCCTGCGGCCGGGCCGGCTGGACGTGAAGATCAAGATCGAGCGCCCGGACGCCGAGGCGGCGAAGGACATCTTCAGCAAGTACATCCT
>JBBWZQ010000046.1:0-38989 GCA_039649115.1 Micromonosporaceae bacterium
GGAGAGGGCTGCGTGGGCGCCTCAGGTGCGGGCGCCGCGGCCGCCGCCGACCGGGACGGTAGCGAAGGCGGGGGCGGCGCCGGCCGGGGCGGGGCTGCGGGAGGGGGCGGAGGTGCCGGGGCGGGCGGCACCGGAGCCACCCGGCCGCGCGCCCTCGCCGGCAGCTTCTCGATCGGCGTCAGTTGGGCAGGAGGTGGCGCGGAAGGTGGCGCAGGGGGCGGCCCGGGCGGCGCCGCGGAAGGCGGCCCGGACCACGGCGCGGAAGACGGCGCGGGAGGCGGTTCGGAAGACGGCGCGGGAGGCGCTTCGGACGGCGACGCGGCGGGCGGCGCGGAAAGCCATGGCGACGACGCGGGGAGCGACCCGGAAGACGGCGCCGAAGGCGGCGTGGAAAGCCAAGGTGACGACGACACAGCGGACGGCGCGGAAGACGGCGCAGACGGCGCCGCTGAAGGCGGCCCGGAAGACGACACGGAGGCCGGCCCGGAAGACGACGCGGAGGCCGGCCCAGAAGACGACGCGGAGGCCGGCCCGGAAGACGACGCGGAGGCCGGCCCGGAGGGCAGCCCGGAGGACGACACGGAGGCCGGTCCGGAGGGCGGCCCGGAAGACGGTGCAGAGGACGGCCCGGAAGACGGTGCAGAGGGCGGCCCGGAAGACGGTGCAGAGGACGGCTCGGAGGACCACGGAGACGGTGGCGCAGAGACCTGCGCGGAAGGCGGCGGAGTCGGCCACCCGGAAGTCAGCGGCGAGGACTGCGGAACCGGCGGGGCCTGCGGTGCTGGAGGTGCGGGCGCTTGAGACCCGGGCGGGGACGGTGCGGCGGCCGGGGACCTCGGCGCAGGCGAGGGAGGCGGCGGCGCAGGTGGAGGTGGCAGAGACGCGGGAGGCGGGGGTGGAGGCACGGCGGCTGGGGGTACCGGGGCGACCCGACCGCGCGCGGAGGCCGGCAGCTTGTCGATCGGGGTCAGTTTGGCCGATTGTGGGCGTGGCTGGACTGCCTCATCCGATTTGGTGCCGACCGTGCCCTCGCCGGCCGGCGGCGCGTTGTCTCCGCTGGGGACAGCGCGATCGGTGGCTGGCGCGGATGAAGCCGCGCCGGCGGAAGTGTCCGCCGTCGCGTCGTCCTGTGAATCCTGCCTCCCCACCGACCCCTCCTAGTTACACAGCCCCGGCACTCGGTCACACTAATCCGGTCAGCCACCCCACCGGGCACGGCGACCGGCTGCTGCCGCGCGGACAGCTACCGCGCGGACTGCCAAACATACAGGGGAGCCGCCAAGATGGACTTCGATGTGACGGTTGAGATCCCCAAGGGACACCGCAACAAGTACGAGGTAGATCATCGTACCGGGCGGATCCGCCTCGACCGTACTCTTTTCACCGCTACGCAATATCCGGCGGACTACGGTTTCATCGAGGGCACGCTCGGTGAGGACGGGGACCCGCTCGACGCCCTGGTGCTGGTGCAGGAGCCGACCTTTCCGGGTTGCCTGATCCGCTGCCGGGCGATCGGGATGTTCCGGATGACCGACGAAAAGGGCGGCGACGACAAGGTGCTGTGCGTACCGTCGGAGGACCCCCGCCTGGAGCACCTGCGCGACATCCACCACGTGGCCTCGTTCGACCGGCTGGAGATCCAGCACTTCTTCGAGGTCTACAAGGACCTGGAGCCCGGCAAGAGCGTCGAGGGCGCGAGCTGGGTGGGCCGGTCGGAGGCGGAGGCGGAGATCGTGCTGTCCCGGCGCCGGTACGCGGACGGGATCGCCGACGGCACGTACCGCGACCCGGGCGTGGCCCCCGTCGCCACTCCGGTGGAGTGGGAGGACAGCTCGGAGTGATCAGCTGACCAGCGCCCGTACCGCGCCGAACAGGCCCAGTACGCCGCAGGCCAGCGGGGTCACCGATACCACGCAGGCCGCGTCGAGCAGGTCGGCGGCCCGGCCGAGATACGGGCCGGGAGCCCGCCGCTGGTACGCGCGGCCGGCGACGACGAGCGCGAGCGCCACCGCGACCAGCCCGGCGGCGAGTACCGGACCGGCCAGCCGCCCGGCGGCGATCAGCACGCCGAACAGGGTCAGATATCCGACCGCGCCACCGAGCAGCAGCGGCAGCCGCTGCCGCACGGTCGGGAAGAGCCGGGACCGCAGCGCGAGTCCCGCGCCGGCCACCGCGACCAGTGCCCGGCCGGCCCAGCCGCCGGAGATCGCCAGTACCAGACCGCAGCCGATCCCGGCGACCGCCGTGCCCAGCAGCATCCCGGTGAGCATCTCGTCGGTACGCACGACCGCGGCGTACAGGCGGGTGCGCTCGGGTCGGGGTTCGGGTTCGCCGCGTGGCGCCGGTACCGGCATGGGCAGCTTGCCCAGCCGGATCGCGACCAGCGGCAGGGCGGCCACGCCGGTGACCAGGACGGTCAGCACGACCGCCGCCGAGCCGGCCGCGGGCAGCCAGAGATCCAGCACGGCGCCCAGGCCGCCGGCGAGCCCGGCGACCGCACCGGCGACGAACAACCGCGGCGGCCCACCCACCCCGACGGCGGCCACGACGCTCGCGAGTACCAACACCGCACCGGCCACCAGCAGGTGCGTGCCGCCCGGTGCCGGCTGCCGGATCCGGAGCAGCAGCGCCCCGCCCGCCGCCGCGTAGGGCAGCGCGGCGAGCGCGAGGGAACCTCCCGACGCCGCGTCGCCGTAGGCCCGCGAGGCGACGATCCCGGCGATGAGCAGGACGGCCGCGACGACCAGCGCCGCCGGCCCCGAGGCGCTGCCCGACCGGGCCAGTGCGACGAGCCCGGCCAGCAGGAGCGCGCCGGCCAGGCCGAGGCCGGTCGCCCTGGTCGCGCCGCCGTCCCAGCCGCGGCCGTAGCGCCGGGCGCCGACCGCGATCGCGTCGACCACGTCGTCGTACTCCAGCTCCGGCCAGCGTTCCCGGGCGGGTACCAGATGCAGCACCTCTCCGTCCCGTACCCCTTGTTGGGAAAGGCCTTCGCCCACGGACAGCGCGCCACCGTCGGCGCGGCGCAGCACCCACCCGCCGTGTGCCTGGCCCTTGTCGGCCAGGCCCTCGCCCGCGCGGCGCACCAGGTCGGGCAGGAACTCGGCCACCGGCGCGCGGTCCGGCAGCGCCACGTCGACCCGGCGGCCCGGCGCGCTGACCACGACGCGGGCCAGCCCGGCGGTGCCCGGCTCGGCGGTCATCACTGTTTCGGCTTCCGGCTCCGGGCCACCAGCACCACCACAAGTGAGATCACGGCGGTTACGGTGAAAAAGCAGCACATCAAAACCACCACGTGCCACGGTTTGAGAGCAGCCACGACGGTCACCGTACGCGATTCGGCCGTCGCCGTGGGGTCCCGCGCGGCGCCCGGCGGCCCTACGATGTCTCGCCATGACGACGGTGGTGGTCCGGCCCCGTCCGCGGCGGCCGGCGCCGGAGATCCCTTCCGGTGACCTGGCCGTGCCGGCGCCGCCCGAGATCCCGCAGCTGACCGGGTCCCGGTGGGGCCTGCTGCTGACCGCCCTGCCGATGCTCGCCGGCACGGTGGCCAGCGCCATGATGTTCGCCGGCCATCAGGGCGGCACGTATTCCTATGTGGTCGGTGCCGTCTTCGGTGTCTCGTCCCTGGGCATGCTGGCCACGAGTTTCGGCTCCGCGGGCGGCTCGCCGAAGAAGGCGGAGATGATGGCGGCCCGCCGGGAATACCTGCGCCACCTGGCCACGCTGCGGCAGCGGGTCCGGCAGATCGCCGACCAGCAACGCACCGGCCTGCACTACCGGCATCCTGAGCCGGGGCAACTGTGGTCCATTGTGGACAGCTTCCGGTTGTGGGAGCGGCGGCCGGGCGACGCGGACTTCGCCGTCGCGCGGATCGGCGTCGGCCCGCAGACGCTGGCCACCCCTCTGGTACCGCCACAGACGCGCCCCTACGACGACCTGGAACCGCTGACCGCGGGCGCGCTGCGCCGGTTCCTCGACACCTACTCGGTGGTGCCGCAACTGCCGGTCGCGGTCTCATTGCGCAGCTTCGCGAGGGTGTACGCGCGCGGACCGCGCGACGGGTCGCGCGCACTGGTCCGGGCGCTGCTGGCCCAGTTGTCCGCGCTGCACGCGCCGGACGACCTGCTGATCGCCGTGTGCACCGGCCCGGAGTCCCGACCGGACTGGGAATACCTCAAATGGCTGCCGCACGCGCTGCATCCCACCCGGGCCGACGTGCTCGGGCCGGCCCGCCTGGTCGCGACGACCGCGCCGGCACTGGAGGCGCTGCTGGACGACGTCATCGCGAACCGGCCGCGGTTCGGCACCGGGATACCTCCGGACGGCCCGCACGTGGTGATCGTGCAGGACGGCGGCGATCTGGCCGGAAGCGCGCACCTGGCCGCGGAGCCGGGGATCCAGGGAGTTACCGTCGTGGATCTGTCCGGTCCGCCGCCCCGGGTACCCGACCGCGCGACGATCGTCCTGACGACCACAGTGGACGGTGCCCTGCACACCCTCTCCGCCGACGAGGAGGGCGAGGTCGGGCGCGCCGACGCGCTCGAACCGGCCGCGGCGACCGCGCTGGCCCGGCAGCTCGCCCCGCTGCGGCGTGCCGCGGGCAGCCCGGGCGCGGACGGCCCGCTGCAGTCCGACACCGGCCTCGCCGAGCTGCTGGACACCTCGGGGCAGGCGACCGGCCGGGCGGCCCGGGACCAGCTGCGGGTACCCATCGGGGTGGGTACCGACGGGCGCGCGGTGGAGCTGGACCTCAAGGAGTCGGCGCAGGACGGCATGGGACCGCACGGGCTGCTCATCGGCGCCACCGGATCGGGCAAGAGCGAGCTGCTGCGCACCCTGGTGCTGGGGCTCGCCGCCACGCACGACTCGCAGCTGCTCAACTTCGTACTCGTCGACTTCAAGGGCGGCGCCACCTTCGCCTCGCTGGACCGGCTGCCACACACCGCCGCGGTCATCACCAACCTGCGCGACCAGTTGCCGCTGGTGGACCGGATGACCGACGCGCTCAACGGCGAGCTGGTACGGCGACAGGAGGTGCTGCGCCGCGCCGGCAACGTGGCCTCGTTGCGCGACTACGAGAAGGCGCGGGCCGCCGGCGCCGCGCTGGCCCCGCTGCCGGTCCTGCTGACCGTCTGCGACGAGTTCTCCGAGCTGCTCTCGGCGAAGCCCGACTTCATCGACCTGTTCGTCCAGATAGGACGGCTGGGCCGGTCGCTGGGCATGCACCTGCTGCTGGCCTCGCAGCGCCTCGAAGAGGGGCGGCTGCGCGGGCTGGACACGCACCTGTCGTACCGGATCGGGCTGCGTACCTTCTCCGCCATCGAGTCCCGCGCCGTCCTCGGCGTACCGGACGCGTACGAGCTGCCGCGCAGCCCCGGGCACGGCTACCTCAAGTACGGCACCGAGCCGCTGGTGCGGTTCCGGGCGGCGTACGTCTCCGGCCCGTACCGGGCGCCGTCACCCGCCGGGCAGGTCGCCCCGCAGCACCGGGTCCTCGACTACACGACGTTTCCGGTCGAGCCCCGGCCCGTACAGCCCGTGGTCGAGAGCACGGCCACCCGGACGCTCCTGGAGGTCATGGTGGAGCGGCTGGCCGGCACCGGGGCGCCGGCACACCAGGTCTGGCTGCCCCCGCTGGCCGGCCCGGCCACCCTGGAGGAGTTGGTCGGACCGCTGACCATGGCGCCGGGACGCGGGCTGGGCGTCACCAATCCGCAGCTGTGCGGCGCGCTGCAGGTGCCGGTCGCCCAGGTGGACCGGCCGTTCGAGCAGCGGCGCGAGGCGCTGTGGCTGACCCTGGACGGCGCCGCCGGGCACGTCGCGATCGTCGGTGGGCCGCAGAGCGGGAAGTCCACGCTGCTGCGCACCGTCCTTTGTGCACTGTCGCTCACCCACACCCCGCGCGAGGCCCGGCTGTACTGCCTGGACTTCGGCGGCGGCTCGCTGGGGACGCTGCGCGACCTGCCGCACGTGGGCGGGGTGGCCGGCCGGCAGGAACCCGCCGCGGTCCGGCGTACCGTCGGCGAGGTCGCCGGCATGCTCGCCGAGCGGGAGCGGCGCTACGCCGCGTCCGGACCCGACGGCCACGTGTTCCTGGTGGTCGATGGCTGGTCCACGGTCCGCGGCGAGTACGACGACCTGGAGCCGCTGATCACCGACATCGCCACCCGCGGCCTCTCGTACGGCATCCACGTGGTGGCCACCGCGTCCCGCTGGATGGATTTCCGGCCCGGCCTGCGCGACCTGTTCGGCTCCCGGCTGGAGTTGCGGCTGGGCGACCCGGCCGACTCGCTGGTCTCGCGCCGGGCGGCCGGCAACGTGCCCGAGCGCAGTCCGGGTCGCGGGATCACGGGCGAGGGGCTGCACTTCCTCGCCGCGCTGCCGGTGCTCGCGACCGGGGAGCTGGTGCCGGCCGTCGCGGCGGCCTGGCAGGGGCCGCGGGCGGCGCCGGTGCGGCTGCTGCCCGCGGTCGTCCCGTACCACCCGCCACGGCCCGCGGTGGACGGTGACCTCGGCATGCCGGTCGGCCTCGCCGAGGCGGACCTGGGCCCGGTCGTCCTGGACTTCGCCGCCGAGCCGCACTTCCTGGTCTTCGGCGACGCGGAGAGCGGCAAGTCGTCGTTCCTGCGGGCACTGGCCACCTCGGTCGCCGCCCGCCACCCGCCCGAGCGGGCCCGACTGATCATCGTGGACTACCGGCGCAGCCTGCTCGGCGCCGTCACCTCCGAACACCTCATCGGGTACGGCTCGGCCGCCGCGCAGACCGCCGAGCTGGTCGAGTCGGCCGCCGGCTACCTGCAGCGCCGGCTGCCCGGCCCGGACGTCACGCCGGCGCAACTGCGCGAGCGCTCCTGGTGGACCGGCCCCGAACTGTTCGTGCTGGTGGACGACTACGACCTGGTCGCGGCCGGGCCCAGCAACCCGGTGGCGCCGCTGCTGGACCACCTGGCACAGGCCCGCGACATCGGGTTGCACCTGGTGCTCACCCGGCGCTCCGGCGGTGCCGCCCGCGCCCTGTACGAGCCGGTGATCCAGCGCCTGCGCGAGCTGTCCTCGCCCGGACTCGTGCTGTCCGGGGACCGGGACGAGGGTGCGCTGCTCGGCACGGTGCGGCCGCGACCCATGCCGCCGGGCCGCGGTTTGCTGGTCACCCGGAAGGAGGGGGTACGCCTGGTGCAGCTCGCCCACCTGCCGCCGCCGGGCTGAAGGTTCTTACCTGCTATTGACCCACCAGGGCCGTGGAGGCGCCAGAATGAGCCTGCGATGAGCAGCCGACTGGACAGACGCGTGGCGGCGCGGCCGGCCCTTGCTGTAGGAGCCGTGCTCGCCGGCCTCGTCGCGCTGGTCAGCATGGTGCCGACCATCGCCTACGCGGGCGCCGTGAGCGCCACCGAGTGGCAGTTGACCAGCCTGCACGCGAGGCAGGCGTGGCGGCTGTCCACCGGCGCCGGTGTCATCGTCGCGGTGCTGGACTCCGGTGTGGACGCCGGGCACGCCGACCTCACCGGGCAGGTGCTGCCCGGCGCCGACTTCGTCGACGGCTCGACCGACGGGCGCAAGGACTTCGTGGGGCACGGTACGACCGTCGCCGGGCTGATCGCCGGGCGGGAGCGGGCCGGCGGCGTGATGGGGATGGCGCCGCGCGCCAAGATCCTGCCGGTGCGGGTACTGGACAGGGAGAACCGGTACGCCGACGCGGCGACCGTCGCGCGTGGACTGCGCTGGGCGGTGGACCACGGCGCGCGGGTGGTGAACCTGTCCCTGGGCGGCACCGGGCGGTCACTGTCGCTGGCCAACGCCATCGAGTACGCGTACGAGCACGACGTGGTCATCGTCGCCTGTACCGGAAACCTCGCGGCGGGCGGCGGCAACGAGGTCTGGTACCCGGCCCGGGAGGCGGGGGTGCTGGCCGTCTCCGGCCTCACGCAGAGCCGCTCCCGCGGTTCGACCCACCTGTCCCTGTGGCCGGGCGCGCTCACCGGGCCGACCACCGTGCTCACCGCACCCGCGGTGGACCTGCTCGGCGCGAAGCCGGGCGGGTACTGGCGGGTGCAGGGAACCAGCTTCGCGGCACCGCTGGTCTCCGGCGCGGCGGCACTGGTACGCGCGCACTGGCCACGGATGAGCGCGGCCAACGTGATCAACCGGCTGATCCGTACCGCCCAGGATCTCGGGGCCCGCGGCCGGGACAACACCTACGGCTACGGCGAGGTGAACCCGCTCGTGGCGCTCACCGCACCGGTGGCTACGGTCGCCGCCAACCCGCTCGCCCCGGTGCCGGTGCCGCCCGGCACGACCGGGCCGCTGGCCACCGCGACGGGGATACCGGCGGGTGCGGGCGGGCCGGTACCGCTGCCCGCGCGGGTACCCCCCGCGGTCCGGTCAACCAGCCGGCCGGTACCGGTCGCGGCGACCGTACCCGATGTCCCCCGCCCTGTGGCCTGGGGCCTGGGCGCCGGGATACTCGTGCTCATCGCCGCGGTCGGCGCCGGCCTGGCCCTGATCCGCCGGCGCCCGCAGCCCTGATCGCGCTAGCCTTCGGCGCAGTTGCCCGTTTTCGCGGTCGCGGTGGCGTGCCGGCCGGTTGACATCACCGGGCTCGCCTCGGCGGCGGTGAGCGCGTAGCCGGTCTGCTCGTCGCCCGCGGCCGCCGCGAAGATCACGCCAAGCACCTGGCCGGTCGGGTTGACCAGGGGTCCGCCCGAGTTTCCGCTGCGCACCAGCCCGCGGATCGTGTAGATGTCGCGGGTCACGGTGTTGGCGTTGTAGATGTCCGGCCCGCGGATCAGGCCGACGTCGCGCACCCGGGCGGACTGCGCGTTGTACGGGCCGTCCAGCGGGTAGCCGAGCACGACCGCGTCGGCACCCGAGCCGGCCCGGCTGCTGGCGAAGCTCATCACCGGGCCGGTCAGCCCCGGCACGTTGATCACGGCGAGATCCCGCTCCGGGTCGTAGACGACCACCCGTGCCGACAGCCGGTTGCCGTTCTGCACCACCGAGACGCTGTCGGTACCCGCGACCACATGCGCGTTGGTCAGTACGTGCTCGGACGCATAGATGAAGCCGGAGCCCTCGATGCGTTTGCCGCACGACGACGCGTTGCCCAGGATCTTCACGACCGAGCTACGCGCCCTGGTCACGACCGCCGACCCGGCCAGCGCCCCGTCCGGCGCCTGCACCTGACGCACGTGCGTCGGGTCGAGGTCGCCGAAGACGTTGGGGAAGCCGTCGGTGTTGACACTCTGCCGCAGCGCGTCGGACAGCGTCCTGGCCTGGCTGGGCATCAGCACGTTGATGCCGTGCAGCAACGCGCTGTTCTTGACCGACTGGGCCAGGCCCGGCAGCGACGAGGAGCCCAGCGGCACGGCGACCAACCAGGCGACGAGCAGCACCGCCACCGCGGAGACGGCCGCCCCGCCCAGGTCGTCGACCGTGCGGGCGGCGTCACTGTGGATGTTGGCGCGGAGCTTGGCACCCAGCCAGCCGGCAAGGGCCTGGCCGGCAATCGCCATCAGGAACACGGTCGCCAGCGAGATGAACACGCGGGGCGCCGCGGTGTGCGCGAAGTTGGCCAGCCACGGCCCCAGTTGCAGGCCGATGGCCGCGCCGCCGAAGAAGCCCGCGAAGGAGAGCAGGCCGATGACGAAGCCCTGACGGTACCCGTTCACCGCGAAGATCACGATGAGGATGACCAACACTACGTCGACGAGGCTGCCGTACACGGACCCTAGGGTACGGGCCGGTCGCCAGCTACCGGCAACTCGACCGGGGTGGCCTCCCGCGACCAGGGCCGCGCCCAGCCGGCCATGGTCAACAGCGTGTCGAGTACGCCGGCGGTGAATCCCCAGATCAGCATCTGTCTGACCCGGAAGGCGGTGCCGATGAAGCCGCTCGGATGGCGCAGCCGGATCCGGTTGGCCGGATCGGTCAACTCCGCGACCGGTATCCGCTCCACCCGGGCCACCTCGGCCCGGTCCCGGGGCCAGACCGGATGCGGCACCCGCCACCACGCCAGTACCGGGGTCACCACGAACCGGCTCACCGGGATCCACAGGGGCGGGAGCGTGGCGAGCACCGCCACGCTCGCCCGGTCGAGCCCGATCTCCTCGTGAGCCTCGCGCAGGGCGGTCGCGGCCGGGTCCGGGTCGCCCGGATCGGCCGCCCCACCCGGGAACGCCGGCTGCCCCGCGTGGTGGCGCATGTCGGCGGCCCGTTCCAGCACCACGACGTCCGGCTCGCCCGGTGCCGCCTCGCCCAGCAGGATCAGCACGGCGCTGGGCCGGCCCCCGTCCGCCGGCGTGGGCAGCCGGCTGAAGTCGCTGGTACGGGCGCCGGCGATGCGCTCCAGCAGCGGCGACCACCAGCCCGGCAGGTCCCCCCTCGTGTCATGCCCGGAGGTCAGGTCGCGCTCGGCGGTCATGCCACGCCCAGGTAGGTGTGGACGAGCCCGACCAGCGACGCCTCGGTGAGCGGGTCGCCCGCGTAGACGTGGCGGACGCGACCTCCCGCGTCGACGAGGAGCGTCGTGGGCAGGCCGGTGTGGCCGAGGCCGTGCAGCAGCAGCTGCCGTTCGTCGTACACGTTGGGATAGGTGATGCCGAGATCCTGGATCACCGAGCCGGCGCCGGTCCGGGTGTCGGCGGTGTCCACCCCCACGACGGTGACCTGCGTTGCCGCGCGCGTCGCGTACCGCTGGATCGCCGGCATCTCCACCCGGCACGGCGTGCACCACGACGCCCAGAGGTTGAGCACGGCGGGCCGGCCCAGCGCGGCGAGGCGCACCTGTGCACCACCCGCGAAGCACGGCAGGCTCAGGTCGGGCAGTGCACTGCCCCGCGACGACGCGGCCGGGTCGGACCGCGCGGAGTCGGCCTGTGTCGATGCGGCCGGTGCGGCGGCGGGCGGTGACGACACGGCGGCCGGTGGCATGCCGGACGGTGGAGGGCCAGCCGGCGACGAGCCGGACGGTGACGAGGCGGACGGTGCGGCGGCGACCGGAGACAGGCAGGACGCCGCCGCACCGGACGGCGCCACCTGGGCGGCGGTTGACCCGGCCGGCGCGTCGCAACCGGCCACGAGGAGCGCGGCCAGCGCCACGACCGCCAGCGCCACGACCGGCCGCGCTACGACCGGCAGCGCCCGCCCGGCCCGGCGGGTCACGGCGCCGGTACCCCGGCCAGCTCCGCGAGTTCCGCGACCCGGGGGCCTTTCAGCAGCTTGGCCGCGGCCAGCGGATCCGTCGGACCCAGACCGTAGGAGGGGCACCAGGTGGCCAGGGTGCAGGCCCCGCACGCCGGCTTGCGGGCGTGGCACACCCGCCGGCCGTGGAAGATGATCCGGTGCGAGAGCATCGTCCACTCGCGACGCTCGATCAGCTTGCCGACGGCAGTCTCGATCTTGACAGGGTCGGTCTCGTCGGTCCACTGCCATCGCCCCACCAGGCGCTGGAAGTGGGTGTCCACGGTCAACCCCGGGGTGTCGAACGCGTTGCCGAGGATGACGTTGGCCGTCTTGCGCCCGATGCCGGGCAGCGTGACCAGGTCGACGAGGCGGCCGGGCACCTGGCCGCCGTACCGCTCCACGAGAGCCTGGCCGAGCTTGATCAGCGAGTCGGTCTTGTTCCGGAAGAACCCGGTCGGCTTGATCATCTCTTCCAGCTCGGCACGGTCGGCCGCGGCGTAGTCGGGCGCGGTCGGGTAGCGGGCGAAGACCTTCGGGGTCACCTCGTTGACCCGCTGGTCCGTGCACTGCGCGGACAGGATGGTGGCCACCGACAACTCCAGCGCGTTGCGGTGGTCCAACTCGCAGTGCGCGTCGGGGTGCGCCTCGGCCAGGGCTCGCGCCATCCGGCGGGCGCGGCGCTTGCGCGCCAGGTCAGTTTCGGTAGTCCTCGCCACGGCATAAAACTAGCGCCGCTTCCTATGGCGGCGTAATCGTCCCGTCCGTACCGATCTTCGCGCCGGTACCCGGGAAGTCGCTGCGGGTCAGCGAGCGTACCTGTGCCCAGGCGCGGTGGTTGGGATCCATCCGCGGGACGCCCGGCGCGACCATCTGGGTGGCGACGAGCTTGCCGGCCACGAAGTGCCCGGTCGCGTCGAGCGTCACCCGCAGCACCCCGCTGATGCCGAGCACCCCGCCGGTGGACAGCGCGTGGTACCCGGCGAAGTTGCCCATGCTGTACGCGATCAGATGACTCTTGTAGAACTCCATCCCGCGCATGACGTGCGGGCCATGCATGATCACGATGTCCGCCCCCGCGTCGACCACCGCGTGGCCGAAGGCGAGGGAGTTGCCCCGGTTCTCGCCGAGGAAGAACTCGGTACCCGGCCGTACATGCGTCTTGTCGGAGCCCTCGGCGCCCACGTGCGCCTGCACGATGACGATGTCCGCCTGGGTCTTCGCCTTCTTCACGAAGTCGGCCGCGCCCGGGATGTCGGTGAGGCTGTTGGCCCATTCGTACGGCGCGAAGCCCACGACCGCGACCTTGACTCCCTTGACGGTGGTCGTCGCGATCATGCCCGGCGGCCCGGTGTACTTGATGCCGGCGCCGGTCAGCGTCGCCTCGGTCTGCTGCTGCCCCGCCAGCCCGAAGTCCCGCGCGTGGTTGTTGGCCAGGTTCATCAGGGAGAACCCGGCCTCGGTCAGGGCGCGGACGTAGCTGGGCGGAGCGCGGAACGCGTGGCAGCCGCTACTGGCCGCGCCGCACTTGGTGTGCCCGGTGTCATTGGTGATGGGCTCCTCCAGGTTGCCCATCTGCAGATCCGCCACGAGCGCGTCGTGCACGTTGTCGAAGAAGCCCCGGCCGCCGTTGGGCGGCACGTTCGGTGCCGCGGCGAGGATGGTGTCCCCGACCGCGGAGAGCGTGAAGGTACCGCCGGCCGGAGCAGCCGGCGAGGCCTTCGCGGCGGCGCTGTGCGGGGCCGGCGTCGGCTGGGGCGGTGCCGCCCCGGTTCGGGTGCCGTGCCCGCGCAGCAGCACGGCCGCGCCGAAGCTGCCCGCACCGACGAGCAGGATCGCCAGCGCGACGACGAACAGCAGCGCGGTTCGGCTGCGGGCGCCGCGTGGAGCGGCGGGCGGAGGCGGCGTGGTCGGCGCGCCGTACACGGTCATGTCCGGATGTGTCCCAGTGTCGAGAGCTGTACGCGAGGTCAGACTCTGGGCACGATAGCGGAGCGGGGCTCGTCTTTGCTGCCCGTTTCGCTCTATTTCATGTTCGCTGGACGGGTTCCTCCGGCATCCGATCGGACCAGGATTCGCCGCCGGCGAGCCAGCACCGGCCACCCGCCAGTACCGCCGCGTGCGCCGCCCGCGCGACCCGGGCGCCCCAGCGCGAGCGCGGCCCCCCGTACGGCTCGGCCGCGCCATCGACGGGGCACAGCACGCAGGTCGCGTCCGTGGCGGTACCGGTGCCCGGCACGCCCAGCTCCGCCAACGCCTGCGCCTTGGCCTCGGCCACCGTCGCCACCGCGTTGACGAGCGCGGCGGGCGACAGTGCGGCGGGCACCCACACGACCACGTTCACGGTATCCGGGCGCCAGCGCACCAGATCGCCATCCGGCGCCGCCGCCCAGCCCGGAGCGCCCAGCCCGATCGTGGCCACCACCTGCGCACCGCCGTCGTCCGCGAGCACGAAGTCGGCCACGTCCACGCCGGTCAGCAGGCCGACGCCGGGGCCGCGCAGCCCGAGCCCGGCGGCCATCTCGGCCAGATGCGCCCGCGGATCGGGCCGGTCATAAGACATGGGTACGGAGGCGTTGAGCACCCAGTGCCGGGTGCCGATCCCGCCGCCCAGCGCCGCGGAGGAGATCGCCAGCACGGGAGCGTCGAGGCGCCAGACGAGCACGGGCGCGGGTACTCCGTCCTCGTACCGCTCGGTCAGCTGTGGCCGCATGAACGCAATCGTCGCGTACTGCTTTGTGGGGTGGACTTCGGGTTGTGGTCACGATGTGCCTAGACTGACTTCCGCGCGTCATCCGCGCAGGTGGAGGTGCGAGATGGACGAGGTACTGGCTCGCAGCGGAATCTTCCAGGGTGTTGACCCCGATGCGGCCGAAGCGCTGGCGAAGGATCTCGAAACACTGGAGATCCGCAAGGGCGAGGTCGTCTTCAACGAAGGCGAGCCCGGTGACAGCCTCTACATCATCCTCTCTGGCAAGATCAAGCTCGGTCGCCGGGCCGCCGACGGCCGGCAGAACCTGGTCTCGATCATGGGCCCGTCCGACATGATCGGCGAGCTGTCCCTCTTCGACCCCGGCCCCCGCACGGCCACGGCGACGGCGGTCGTCGACACGCGCCTGTCCCGGCTGCGCAAGACCGCGCTGCGGCCCTGGCTGACCAACCGGCCCGAGATCGCCGAGCAGTTGCTGCGGGTACTGGCCAGGAGGCTGCGCCGGACGAACGACGCGCTGGCCGACCTGATCTTCACGGACGTACCCGGCCGGGTCGCCAAGAACCTGCTGCAGTTGGCGAGCCGGTTCGGCACCCGGGACGGCGGCGTCCTGCGGGTCACCCACGACCTCACCCAGGAGGAGCTGGCCCAACTGGTCGGCGCGTCCCGGGAGACGGTCAACAAGGCGCTGGCCGACTTCGCCTCGCGTGGATGGCTGCGGCTGGACGGCAAGAGCGTCATCATCCTCGATCCCGAGCGCCTCGCCCGCCGCGCCCGCGTCTGAGGGCGGCTGCCGCCCGCTCCGCTCGCCCGGCCTCCCCACCGCCCTGATCACGCCGACCACCACCCTGATCACACCGACCACCGCCCTGATCACCCGGACCACGGCCTGATCACCCGGACCACGCCCTGATCACCCGGACCACGCCCTGATCACCCGGACCACGGCCTGATCACCCGAGCTGGTGCCCTGATCACGGAACTGCCGCTCTGATCACGCGAACGTGCCCCCTGATCACGACGTCGGCGCCCTGATCACGACAGATCGGGCATTGATCGCGATCCGGCGGAGTTTCGCGCAGTTGACTGCACATACCTCCGCCGCACTCCGATCTCCGCCCTCTCCGCTTGATCACGGCGGCCGAGCCGCCCGCAGCTCCAACGGGCACACCGACCTCACCGGCCCGCCGACGCTCCCACGGCCGCCGACCCCACCGACCACCGCCGACCCACCGACCACCGCCGACCATCGCCGACCCACCGAGCACCGCCGGCCACCGACGACCCCCGCCGACCCCACCGACCCCACCAACCACCGCCGATCCCCACCGGCCACCGCCGATCCCCACCGGCCCACCGCCGACCCCCACCGGCCCACCGCAGACCCCCACCAACTACCCCCGGTCCCCACCGGCCACCGCCGACCCCATCGCCGACACCCGAGCTAAAAGATGCAGGCTTGACTGTTTGTTTTGGGGCGGGCAGGCTGGACCCGTGGTTGTCCGGACCCCGCAGCAGGAGCGCAGCCGCGCGACCCGGCAGCGGCTGCTGGCGGCGACGCTGGACTGCCTGATCGAGCACGGCTGGTCGGGGACCACCACCACCCTCATCGCCGAGAAGGCCGGCGTGTCCCGCGGCGCCCAGTTGCACCACTACCCCACGAAGGCCGCGCTCGTCCTGGCCGCGGTCGAGCACCTGGCCCAGCGGCGCGCCGACGACCTGCGCGCCGAGGCGGCCAACCTGCCCGCCGGCACCGGCCAGCGGATCGACCGGGTGCTCGATCTGCTGGCCGCCGCGTTCACCGGCCCGCTGTTCGTCGCGGCCCTGGAGGTCTGGGTCGCCGCCCGCACCGAGCCCGACCTGCGCGCCGCCCTCGTCCCGCTGGAGGCCCGGGTGGGTCGGGAGATGCACCACGTCGCCGTCGACCTGCTCGGCGTGGACCAGTCCCGGCCGGGAGCGCGCGCCGCCATCCAGGCCACCCTCGACCTGCTGCGCGGGCTGGGCGTGGCCAACCTGCTGACCGACGACTCAGCCAGGCGCCAGCTGCTGCTGGCCGCGTGGAAGCGGCAGCTGGCCCAGATCCTGTCTAGCTGAGGGGGAAACATGGTCGTCCTCGCCGATCTCCTCGCCGACCTGAACGACGAGTCGCGCGACCTGGAGCGGCTGGTGTGCGACCTGAGCGAGGCCGACTGGCGGCGGGAAACCCCCGCGCCCGGCTGGACGATCGCCCACCAGATCGCGCACCTGCACTGGACAGACCGGGCCGCCACGCTGTCGGCCACCGACCCCGCCGGCTTCGCCGAGATCCTCGCGCCGGCGGCCGAGGATCCGCAGGGCTTCGTCGACCGCGGCGCGCGGGACTGCCTCGCCCCGCCGGCCGAGCTGCTGACCCGCTGGCGGGACGGGCGCGCCGACCTGGCCGCCGCGCTCGTAGGAATACCGCGCGACACCCGGCTGCCGTGGTTCGGCACCGAGCTGACGCCGCCGACCGCGGCGACCGCCCGGCTGATGGAGACCTGGGCACACGGCGAGGACGTGGCGGCGGCGTTGTCCGTCATCCGGATGCCCACCGCGCGGTTGCGGCACGTGGCCTTTCTGGGGGTACGGACCATGCGGTACGGGTTCCTCGCCCACGGCCGCCCGGCTCCCACCGATCCCGTGTACGTCGAGCTGCTCGCGCCGGAAGGCGCCACCTGGGCGTACGGGCCGGCCGACGCGGCGAACCGGGTGATCGGCCCGGCCCTGGACTTCTGCCTCCTGGTCACGCAGCGGTCGCACCCGGACGACCTCGCGCTGGATGCCACCGGGCCGGTCGCGAAGGAGTGGCTGACGGTGGCGCAGGCGTTCGCCGGCCCGCCGGGTGCCGGTCGCCCCAGAGCCGCGCCATGATCCGCATCGGCAATGCGTCCGGCTTCTACGGGGACCGGTTCAGCGCCTTCCAGGAGATGCTGGAGGGCGGGCCGCTCGACGTGCTGACCGGCGACTACCTGGCCGAGCTGACGATGCTCGTGCTCGGCCGGGACCGGCTGCGCGACCCGACCCTCGGGTACGCGCGCACCTTCCTGCGCCAGATGGAGGCCGGCCTGCGTACCGCCCTCGACAAGGGGGTGCGGATCGTGGCGAACGCCGGTGGCCTCAACCCGGCCGGCCTGGCCGCCGCGCTGCGCGAGGTCGCCGGCGACGCCCGGATCGGGTACGTCACCGGGGACGCGCTGGAGCGCCCCGGCGCGCTCACGGCAAACGCCTACCTGGGCGCCTTCGGGATCGCGGAGTGCCTGCGGGCCGGCGCCGACGTCGTGGTCACCGGCCGGGTCACCGACGCGTCGCTGGTGGTCGGCCCGGCCATCGCGCACTTCGGCTGGTCCCGGGAGGATCTGGACGCGCTCGCCGGGGCCACCGTGGCCGGGCACATCCTGGAGTGCGGTGCCCAGGCCACCGGCGGCAACTACGCCTTCTTCACCGAGCTGGCCGACCCGCACCGTCCCGGCTTCCCGATCGCCGAGGTCGCGGCGGACGGCTCCTGCGTCATCACCAAGCACCCCGGCAGCGGCGGCGCGGTGACCCGGGAGACCGTCACCGCCCAGCTGCTGTATGAGATCGGCGCCCCCGAGTACCTGGGACCCGACGTGGTCGCGCACTTCGACACGATCGCGCTGGCGCAGGAGGCACCCGACCGGGTCGCCGTCACCGGTGTCCGGGGCTCGCCGCCGCCGGCCACGCTCAAGGTCGGCGTGAACCGGCTGGGCGGGTACCGCAACGCGATGACGTTTGTCCTGACCGGCCTGGACATCGAGGCGAAGGCGCGGCTGGTGCGGGAACAGCTCACCGCGAGCGTGGGCGCGCAGGGGCTGGAGTTCCAGCTCGCAGGTGCCCCGTGCGCGGACGCCGGCACGGCGGAGGCGGCGAGCGCGCTGCTGCGCGTACACCTGAAAGACGGTGACGCGCGGCGGGCCGGGCGGGCCTTCTCGCAGGCCGCTGTGGAACTGGCGCTGGCGTCCTATCCCGGGTGTTTTCTGACGACGCCGCCGGGGGACGCGTCGCCGTTCGGAGTGTTCCGTGCGGAGTTCGTGGCGCAGGAAGGCGTGCCGCATGTCGCGGTGCTGCCCGACGGCACGCGGGTACCGGTCGCCGCACCGTCCACATTCGGCAGTCCGGAAGCGACTGTCCTCAAGGGAGAGACGGTGCCGGCCACCCGCACCCGGCGCGCTCCACTGGGGACAGTCGCGGGTGCCCGTTCGGGAGACAAGGGCGGCGACGCGAACGTCGGAGTGTGGGCGCGCACCGACGCCGGCTACCGCTGGCTCCGCGCCTTCCTGACCGTGGACCGGCTGCGGCAGCTGCTGCCCGAGGCGGCGAGCCTGCCGGTGCGGCGCCACGAACTGGCCAACCTGCGCGCGCTGAACTTCGTCATCACCGGCCTGCTGGGTGACGGCGTGGCCGCCTCCACCCGGTTCGACCCGCAGGCGAAGGCGCTGGGCGAGTGGCTGCGCTCCCGGGTCGTCGACATTCCGGAGGCGCTGTTGTGAATCCCTTTGCGACACAGGAGCGGCGGTCACTGCGTGACCTCACGAGGCGGTTCGTCGAACGTGAGGTGCGGCCGCATCTCGACGCGTGGGAGCGCGCCGGGCGGGTACCCCGCGAGTTGCACCGCACCGCCGCGGCGGCGGGACTGCTCGGGCTCGGGCTCACCGAGGGCGATCTGATCGACTCGGCGGTCGTCACCGAGGAGCTGATCCAGGCGGGCGGCTCCTCCGGCGTGGTCGCGGCGCTGTTCACGCACGCCATCGCGGTGCCGCACATGCTGGCCGCGGGCGACCCGGTGCACCGGGAGCGGTACGTGCTGCCGGCGGTGCGCGGGGAGAAGATCGGTGCGCTGGCGGTCACCGAGCCGGACGGGGGCTCGGACGTTGCCGCCATCCGCACCAGGGCCACCCGGGACGGCGGCGAGTACGTCGTCAACGGCACGAAGACGTACATCACCAGTGGCGCGCGGGCCGACTTCGTGACCACGGCGGTGCGGACCGGTGAGGGCATCTCGCTGATCGTCGTGGATGCCGGCACGCCCGGCTTCCGGGTGACCCGCACCCTGGAGAAGATGGGCTGGCACTGCTCCGACACGGCGGAGCTGTCCTATGTGGACGTGCGGGTCCCGGTGGCCAACCTGATCGGCGCGGAGGGCAGCGGCTTCGGGCAGCTCATGACGCACTTCGCCAGCGAGCGGCTGTCCATGGCCGTGCAGGCGTACGCCACGGCGCAGCGCTGCCTCGACCTGACCCTCGCGTGGTGCCGCCAGCGCGAGACCTTCGGCCGGCCGCTCACGGAACGGCAGGCTATCAGGCACCGGCTCGCGGAGATGGCAAGAATCACCGACGTCGCCCGAACGTATGTGAGGCAGGTCCTGGTACGTGTCGCCGCGGGCGAACGAGTCGTTACGGAGGTGGCGATGGCCAAGAACACCGCGGTCGGGGCGTGCGACCACGTGGTGGACCAGGCCGTAGCGCTGCATGGCGGCTTCGGTTATCTGCGGGAGTCCGAGGTCGAGCGGCACTACCGCGACGCCCGGATCCTGGGCATCGGAGGCGGCACTACGGAGATCATGAACGAGATCATCGCGAGGCAGTTGGAGCTCCATACATGCCGATCCTGAGTACCGCCGTCGACACCCGCTCGGCGTCCTATGTGGATAACCGGGACGCGCTGCTGTCGCGGCTCGCCGAGCTCGACGCCGCGCTGGACGCGGCGCGGGCCGGCGGCGGGGAGAAGTACACCGCACGGCACCACGCGCGCGGCAAGCTGCTCCCGCGCGAGCGCATCGAGCTGCTGGTCGACCGGGACTCGCCGTTTCTGGAGCTGTGCCCGGTGGCCGCCTGGGGCACGGACTACCCGACCGGGGCCAGCGTGGTCGGTGGCATCGGCGTGGTCGAGAGCGTGGAGTGCGTGGTCGTGGCCAACGACCCGACGGTACGCGGCGGCGCGGTGAACCCGTACACCCTCAGGAAGACGCGCCGGCTGGGCCAGATCGCCGCGGAGAACCGGCTGCCGCTGATCAACCTCGTCGAGTCCGGCGGCGCCGACCTGCCCGCGCAGGCGGAGATCTTCATCCCCGGCGGCGGCGCCTTCCGCGATCTCACCGCGGCCAGCGCCGCGCAGCGGCCCACGATCGCCGTGGTGTTCGGCAACGCGACCGCGGGCGGGGCGTACGTGCCGGGCATGTCCGACTACACGATCTTCGTGCGGGACCAGGCCAAGGTGTTCCTGGCCGGCCCGCCGCTGGTGAAGATGGCCACCGGCGAGGAGACCGACGACGAGTCACTGGGCGGTGCGCTGATGCACGCCACCCGGTCCGGGCTGGCCGACTTCCACGCCGAGGACGAGCGCGACGCGATCCGCCTGGCCCGGCAGTGCGTGCGCCGGCTGAACTGGCACAAGACCGGGCCGCTGCCGCGCGGTGCCGGCCGGCCGCCCAAGTACGACCAGGAGGAACTGCTCGGCATCCCGTCCGCCGACCCGCGTACCCCGTTCGATCCGCGCGAGGTGCTGGCCCGGATCCTGGACGACAGCCGGTTCGACGAGTTCAAGCCGCTGTACGGCGGGGCTCTCGTGACCGGCTGGGGCGAGCTGCACGGGTTCCCGGTCGGCGTGCTGGCCAACGCGCGGGGCGTGCTGTTCTCCGAGGAGGCGCAGAAGGCGGCCCAGTTCATCCAGCTGGCCAACGCGACCGACACACCGCTGCTGTTCCTGCAGAACACGACCGGTTACATGGTCGGCTCCGCGTACGAGCAGGCCGGCATCATCAAGCACGGTGCCCTGATGATCAACGCGGTCACCAATTCGGCGGTACCGCACCTGACCGTCAACATCGGCGCGTCCTACGGCGCCGGAAACTACGGCATGTGCGGTCGCGCCTATGATCCCCGGTTCCTGTTCACCTGGCCCAACGCCAGGTCAGCGGTGATGGGCGCCGCGCAGTTGGCCGGTACGCTGGAGATCGTGGCCCGGCAGGCGGCCCGCGCCCGGGGGCAGGAGTTCGACGAGGACTCGGCAGCGGCCATGCGGCAGATGGTCGAGCAGCAGATCGAGCAGGAGTCGGCCGCGCTGTACCTGTCCGGCCGGCTCTACGACGACGGTGTCATCGACCCGCGCGACACCAGAACCATCCTCGGCACGGCGCTGTCGAGCATCCACAGTGGACCAGTGAAGGGCGCCGGTGGGTTCGGCGTATTCCGGATGTGAGCGGTGTGAGCGCGATAAGCGAGCGCGGCGAACCTGCCACGCCAACTCGGTGGGCGAGGCGAGCGAGCCTCGCAGTCCGTGAACGACAAGGTGAGAGAGGCAAATGATTAAGCGACTTCTGGTCGCCAACCGGGGCGAGATCGCCCGACGCGTCTTCGCGACCTGCCGGGCGAGTGGCATCGAGACCGTGGCGGTGTATTCCGACGCGGATGCCGACGTGCCGCACGTCCACGACGCGGACCACGCGGTACGCCTGCCCGGCCGCACGCCGTCGGACACGTACCTGCGCGGCGACCTGCTCGTGGCGGCGGCCTTCGCGTCCGGCGCGGACGCGGTGCACCCCGGCTACGGGTTCCTCGCGGAGAACGCCGAGTTCGCCACCGCCGTGCTCGACGCCGGGCTGACCTGGATCGGTCCGCCGCCCAAGGCGATCGCCACGATGGGCGCCAAGCTGACCGCGAAGCAGTTGCTCACCGACGTCGGCGTGCCCACGCTGCCGAGCTATCCCCAGCCCGAGTACCTGGACGAGTTTCCGGTACTGGTCAAGGCATCCGCGGGCGGTGGCGGCCGCGGCATGCGCCTGGTACGTGACCCGGACATGCTCGACGACGCGGTCGCCGCGGCCAGCCGCGAGGCCCTGGCGGCGTTCGGCGACGGTACCGTCTTCTGTGAGCCCTATGTGGACGGTGCCCGGCACATCGAGGTACAGATCTTCGCGGACAACCACGGCAACGTGATCCCGTTCGGCGAACGGGAGTGCTCGGTGCAGCGCCGGCACCAGAAGCTCATCGAGGAGACCCCGTCGCCAGCCGTGCACCCGGCCCTGCGCGAGGAGCTGTGCCGGGCCGCCATGGCCGCGGCGCAGGCGGTCGGGTACGTGGGCGCCGGTACCGTCGAATTCCTGCTGGCCCCGTCGGGTGAGTTCTTCTTCCTGGAGATGAACACCCGGCTGCAGGTCGAGCACCCGGTGACCGAGTGCGTCTCCGGCGTGGACCTGGTGCGGCTGCAGTTGATGGTCGCCGAGGGGGCCCCGCTGCCCTACACCGGCCCGCCGCCGATGCGCGGCCACGCGATCGAGGCCCGCCTGTACGCGGAGGACCCGGCCAACGCCTGGCTGCCGTCGGCGGGCACGCTGCACCGGTTCGAGATCCCCGGCGTGTCCGCGACGCTCGGCCCGATGATCCAGCCCGGGCTGCGCCTGGATTCGGCCGTGCAGACCGGCTCCACGGTGGGCATCTACTACGACCCGATGCTGGCCAAGCTCATCGCGTGGGCGCCGTCCCGCACCGAGGCGGCCCGACTGCTGGCCAGCGCGCTGGCCCGGGCACAGATCCACGGCGTGGTGACCAACCGGGATCTGCTGGTCCGGGTACTGCGGCATCCGGCCTTCCGCTCCGGCGACACGTACACCGGCTTCCTCGACGACCATCCCGAGGTGTTCGTCCCGCTGGCGTCCTCGATGGACACCGCGAAGCTGTCCTGCCTGGCCGCCGCGCTGGCGGGTGCGGCCGCGCGGCGCGAGCGGGCGTCGGTACTGGGTGGGATGCCCAGCGGCTGGCGCAACGTGGGCGGGATACCGCAGGCGGTCGGGTACGACGGGCCCACCGGGCCGGTGGAGGTCTCGTACCGGTTCGACCGCACGGGCGCGCTCGCGTCCTGGTCGGTACGGGCCGCCGAGCGGGCCGAGGCCGGCGTGCCCAACGCCGAGCCGGCCCTGGACGCCGAGGACCATCCACCGGTGTCGGTGGTCAGCGCCGGGCGTGACCGGGTCAGTCTGGACGTGAACGGGGTCCGGGCCGACTTCGCCGTGCACCAGGTCGAGAACGTCTCCTACGTGGACAGTTCGGAGGGCTCGGTGACCCTGACCGAGCTGCCCCGGTTCGTCGAGCCGCCGGTCCTGTCACCCGCCGGCGAGGACTGGGACCGCCCGGTGAACGGCTCTCTGGTGGCACCCCTGCCCGGCGCGGTCGGCCGGGTACTCGTGGTGCCGGGCCAGCGCGTGGTCGCCGGCGACCTGCTGCTGACGCTTGAGGCGATGAAGCTGGAGCACCCGCTGCACGCACCGGCCACCGGAGTCGTCGCGCAACTGCCGGTACCCGCCGGCACCCAGGTCGATCCGGGCACCGTACTGGCGGTGATCACCCCCGAATAACCCCTCGCGAAATGGATCCACAATGGACTTCGACCTCACCCCTGAGCAACAGCAACTGCGCGACACGGTGGCCGCCCTGGGCCGCCGGTACGGGCACGGGTACTTCGTCAGCAAGGCGAAGTCGGGGCAGCACACCACCGAGCTGTGGACCGAGGCGGGCCGGCTGGGCTACCTCGGCGTCAACCTGCCCGAGGCGTACGGCGGGGGCGGTGGCGGCATCACCGAGCTGGCGATCGTGTGCGAGGAACTGGCCGCGGCCGGCTGCCCCCTGCTGCTCCTGGTCGTCTCGCCCGCGATCGCCGGTACGATCATCGCGCGGCACGGCACCGAGGCGCAGCGCAAGCAGTACCTGCCCGGCCTGGCCGACGGCTCGCAGAAGATCGCCTTCGCGATCACCGAGCCCGAGGCCGGCTCCAACTTCCACCGGTTGGGCACGGTGGCCACCCGCGACGGCGACGATTGGCTGCTCACCGGCCGCAAGTGCTTCATCTCGGGAGTCGACGAAGCGGACCACGTCCTGGTGGTCGCGCGCACTCCGGAGGGTACCGGCGGCCGGCTGGCCCCGGCGCTGTTCCTGGTGCCGATCGGCGCGCCCGGCCTGACGCGCTCCCAGCTGGACATGGAGATCGTCTCCCCGGAGAACCAGTGGATGCTCTACCTCGACGACGTGCGGCTGCCCGCCGACGCCCTCGTCGGCGACGTGCGGTCCGGCCTGCCCGCGCTGTTCTCCGGGCTCAACCCCGAGCGGATCACGGTCGCCGCGATGGGCGCGGGCATCGCCCGGTACGCCCTCGCGCGGGCCGCGGAGTACACCGCCAGCCGCGCGGTGTGGGGCCGCCCGATCGGCAGCCACCAGGGCGTGGCGCACCCGCTCGCCCACGCGCAGGTTCAGGTGGAGCTGGCCCGGCTGATGGTGGCCAAGGCCGCGGCCCGCTACGACGCCGGCCGCGACGTCGAGGCCGGCGTTGCCGCGAACATGGCGAAATACGCGACGGCGGAGGCCGCCGCGCTCGCCGTGGACACCGCCATCCAGGCGCAGGGCGGCAACGGCATGACGACGGAGTACGGGGTGGCCACGCTGCTCGGATCGGTACGCGCCGGGCGCATCGCACCAGTGTCCCGCGAGATGATCCTCAACTTCGTCGCCCAGCACGTCCTCGGCCAGGAGAAGTCCTACTGAGCGAAGTACGGCCGGTGCAGGCTGTTCGGGCCCTTACCGGCCAGGCAGCGGAAGGTACGGTCGCCGGTCGCGAACGCGGCCGGCGTGGGCGGGAGCACGTCGATCTGCCACTGGACGGCGGCCAGGTTGACGATGCCCAGGGTGATCGAGTTGCACAGCCCGCGCACCGCGTCGCTGTCGCGCACCGCCTGGTGGTCGACGCTGGTGACGCCGGCCGGCAAGGTGCCCAGGGCGAACACCTCCCAGGTGTGCGTGGCGGTGCAGGGCAGGCTCGTCGCCGTGGCCACGCCCTTGCTGACCGCCAGCCGCCCGAAGCAGGTCGCCTTCGCGGGGCAGGCCCCGCCGACGATCGCGATCGCGCAGCTTCCCGTGGACGCCAGCGGGCTGGCCCCGCCGCCCACTCCGGGTACCGACGCGCCCGGCGCGCCCGGGGTGGCCGCCGCGGAGCCGCCGACCGGGGCCGGGCGGGTCGAGCGGGACACCTGCGGGGGGCGGTGGCCCAGCCCGTACCAGGTCGCACCGCCCACGAGCAGGCCGAACACGAGCAGCGCCGCACCCGCCGCGGCAAACGGCCACCAGCGGCGCCGCGGCCGGGTCGCCTCGGGATCGGGCTCCCGGCGGCCGGGCACGAAGCCGGCCAGCCGGCCCGGGACAGGCTGGCCCGGGACAGGCTGGCCCGGTACGGGCGGCCGGCCGGCCGGCCCGGTCGGACCCGTGGGCCAGCCGGGCGGGCGGTGCCCGGAGACCGGCGGCCGGCCGGGCGGCGCCGGCGACACGGGCGGCGTCGAGACCGGCCGCACCCCGCCCAGCGGTACGGCCACGGTGACCGCGTCGAGCGCCGGCGGCCCAGCGGGCACCGCACCGACCCCGGGCACCGTCCGCAGCGCCGAGAGGGGGATGGCGGCGGTCGGCGCCTCGCTCGCCGGTACCGTGAGCGCGGTCAGCCGGTCGCGCAGCATGACCGCGGTGGGGCGAGCGCCCGGTTCGTTGTGCATGCCGCTGCGCAGCACCTCGAGCAGCGGCCCCGGCACTCCCGGCAGGTTCGGCACCGGCTGGTCGAACAGCTCCATCAGCGTGATCAGGCTCGGGTTGTGCTCGTCGCGCCAGCGCGGCGGCCGGCCGCGCAGCAGCGCGTAGAGCGTGGCGCACAGCGAGTACACGTCGGCCGCGGGCGAGGGCGGGGTGCCGGCCCGGAACATCTCCCGCGGCGCGTACGCCGGGGTGAGCACCTCCAGCGTGATCGAGGTGTCCCGGGTCTCGGCCAGCACGGCGAGCCCGAAATCCGCGAGGGCCGGCTCGCCGAACCGCGAGATCAGGATGTTCGCCGGCTTCACGTCGCGGTGCAGCACTCCGAGCGCGTGCGCGTCGGCGAGGGCGTCGGCGATCTTCATGCCGACCTCGCGCGCCTCCAGTGGCGTGAGCGGCAGCGACCTGATCCGGTCGGCGTACGAACCGTCGCACAGTTCCATGATCAGGTACGGGTGCCCGTCCGAGGTGACCCCGGCGTCGAACAGGTCGACCACGTGCGGATGGCTGGACATCCGGCCGGCCGCCCGCGCCTCGCGCAGGAAGCGCCGCTGGTCGCGCTCGTTTTCCAGGGTGCGGTTCTCCACCTTGACCGCGACATCCCGGCCGACCGACTCCTGCGTCGCCCGGTAGACCGTCGCGTACCCGCCACGGGCCATTACCGACAAGCCGGTCAGACCGGGAACCGTGGGCGGTGGCAGCGGGGTCGCGGGCTGGTCCACGCTATGAAAATACGCCAGCGGATTGACCGGGCGGTGTCATCTGCGAGTCACCAGCCGCCATCCCATCGCCCAGCGACGCGAGGAGCAGATCGGCCGCGGCCCGCTCGCTCACCTGCTGTGACCCGTACGCCACGGCCACCGCCTCGACCGCCACCACCCGTGCCTCGTCCATGGCACCCACGGCCGCCAGGCAGCAGGCCAGCTCGCGCAGCGCGATCACCCGGCTGCGCACGTCCTCCCCGGGCAGCTCCACCGCGTGGCGCGCGCAGGACAGCGCCTCGTCGGCCCGGCCGAGGGCGCGCAGCGCGCCGGCGTACAGCGCGACACCCTGCCGGCGCGGGAACAGCAGCGCCGCCCCGTCCGCCTGGGCCGCCACCGGTTCCAGCAGGTCGGCGGCCCCGGCAGGGTCGCGCGCGGCGAGCATCGACGCGGCGAGCAGCACCCGCGGGCCGAGGGAGGCGGGCTCGGCGAGGTTGTGCGGCTCCACGACCCGCAGCACCGCCTCCGCGTCGCCCCGTGCCGCGGCCGGGTCACCGCGCTCCAGGCTGACAAACCCCCGGATGGTACGGGCCATGCCGATCAGCAGCGGGTGCGACGTCTTCTCCCCGTATCCGAGCGCGTCGGTGAGCAGATCGTTCGCGTGGTCCAGCTCGGCCAGCCCGCGCGCGATCGCTCCCCGTACCACGAGGGCCAGACCGCGGCCCCAGTCGTCGGCCGCGATCGCGAAGTCCCGGTAGGCGCGGCGGGCCTTCTGGTCGGCATCGGCCAGGTCGCCCAGTTCGGCGGCGGCGAACGCCTCCACCGCCCGCAGCGTGCCCACCGCCCACTGCTCACCCACCCGTTCCCCGAACGGCAGGAAGAGCCGGGCCAGCCGGCGCGCCTCGGTCAGCCGGCCGGCGAGCAGCCGCGCGAACGAGGTGGTGCCGCGCAGCCAGGCCCGGCCCACCGGGTCGTGCTGCTCGGCGAACAGCCGCGCCGCGCGGCCGAGGGTGGCGTCCGCGCCGGCGAAGTCGCCCCGCGTGGTGGCCACCCAGGCGAGATGCTGCAGCGACCACGCCTGGCTGCGCGGGTCGTAGTCGCGCAGGGCGATCAGGTAGGCGTTGGCGAACCGGGAGCTCGCCTCGGCCAGCCGCCCGCCCAGGAAGTCGGCCATGCCCAGCCAGCGCATCGCCTCCGCCTGTACCCCCGGCATCTTGCCCTCGGTCGCCGCCGCCAGCGCGTCCTGCCAGGTCGCGTAGGAGCGGTCCACGTCGCCGAGCAGCCGGTACGCGCGACCGGCGAGCAGCAGCGCACCCGCCCGGCTGGCCAGGTCCTCGCCCGCGTTCACGCTGATCTTCTCGGCCTGGGCCAGCGCCTCCGCCGTGCGGCCGAGCTCCAGCAGCGCCCGGGCGTGGATGAGCCGGTCGGCCATGGGCAGCGTGTCCGCGCCCAGCGCGGCGGCCCGCTCCAGGTAGGTGATGGCCTGCGCGGGCTCGCCCGAGCCGACGGCCCGCCGGGCCGAGCGGCTGAGCGCGGCGACGCCCAGCGGCGACACGGCACGGGCGTCCACCTCCGGGCGCAGCCCGACCGCGTCGGCGAGCGTGGTGGCGCGCTCCACCTGCTCGGCCACGAACGAGTCCGCCGCCTCCGCGGTCATCCCGACCGGCCCGTCCACCGGGATGGGCTGGCCGCGCGACCCGTTGCCGGAGCGGGCGGCCGCGGCCGGCGCCGCCCAACGGGCCAGACGCGCGTGCCGCTCGGCGAGATCCGCCTTGCCGATGCCGGCGTAGGCCGCCTCGCGCAGCAGCGGGGTGGCGAACGCGTACCCACCGCGTACCCGCCGGAGCATGCGGCGCTGGAGCAGTTCGTCCACGGCGCGCTCCAGCTCGACCTGCACGACCGCGGCCGGCCGGCCGTCGCGGGCGGTGCGCAGTTCGCGCAGCGCGGTCAGCGCGCCCTGCGGCACGGTGTCGCCGACCACGGCCGCGTCGCGCAGCGCGTTGCGCGCGTCCGGCGGGAGCGCGTCGATGCGGGCGGCGAGCACCGCGGCCAGGTCGCGGGAGAGCAGCCGGCCGCCGAGCGAGCCCGGTGCCAGGCGCCAGCCCTTGACCGCGCCCGGCACGAGCTGCGGATGTGCCGGCCCGGGGGTCAGCGCCCCGCGCTCGATCAGCAGGGTGACCAGCTCGGCGAGGTAGAACGGGTTGCCCTGGGCGGTGGCGAGCAGCCGGTCCTCGTCGGCCTGGGCCAGCCGCCCGCCGTCCAGGTAGGCGCTCAGCAGCCGGGCCGAGTCGGCGCCCCGCAGCGGCGGCAGCGTCGCGACCTCCGCGTCGGCCAGCCGCGTCAGTATCCCCGCGGTGCGTACCAGCTCCGGCCGGCCCAGCAGCAGGAGCAGTACCGGTCCGGTGAGCCGGGACAGCATCACGCCCAGCGCGTCGATCGTCTCGGCTGCCGCGTCGTGCAGGTCGTCGGTCATGACCAGGAGCGGCGCCTCCCGGGCCAGCGCGCTGAGCAGATCGGCGACCGCCGCCGGGGTCGCCTCCACGTCCAGGTCCTCGGCCTCGCCCCCGCCGAGCCCCGGCTCCGCCCGCCCGGTGTAGGCGGGAGAGTGCTCGCCGCCGCCCAACCCCGGCTCCGGCTGCGCCCGCCCGGTGTCGCCGTACCCGAGCAGGGTCAGCAGCAGCTCGGTCGACAGCCTGGGCGTGTCCGGCGCGATCCGGGCGAGTCGCGAGCCGAGCCGGCGCAGCCGCTCCTCCACGGCGGTACGCGTGATCGCCGACGCCGGGTCGGTGAGGCCGATCGCGATGCGCACCAGATCGGCCAGCGGAGCCAGCCGCCGCTGCTCACCGAATGCCGCGCAGTGCACGGCGAGCACCCGGGGCTGGCGCGGACCGACGTCGTAGCGGGCCACGAAGCGCTCCACCTCGGTGCCGAACCTGGTCTTGCCCAGGCCGGCCTCGCCGGTCATCACCATGACCCGCGGCTCGCCCCGGTCGGCCACCTCGGCCAACCGGCTCGCCACCCGGGCCAGCTCCGTCTCCCGCCCGACGAACGGCGCCTCGTCACCGATTCCCGACCGGGTGCCGGGGGCGTCCAGCAGGCCGAGCAGCTCGTACGCCTCGACGGGTTCGCGTTTGCCCTTCAGCCGCAACGGCCGCAGCCGCCGCCAGGAGGCGACGTGCCGGCTGCTGGCCGAGGTGCGCTCGCCCGCGTAGACGGTGCCGATCGCGGCCGCGTCGGCCAGCCGGGCGGCCGTGTTCACCGTGTCGCCGATGACGGTGTATTCCAGGGCGGCCTGCACCCCGGCGACCACCTCGCCGGTGTTGAGCCCGACCCGCAGCCCGAGCGGCGCCCCGCCGCCGCGCTCGTCGTCCAGCACCCGGCGCACGGCCCGCTGCATCGACAGCGCCGCCCGCACCGCGCGTTCGGCGTCGTCCTCGTGCGCGACCGGCGCGCCGAAGACCGCCATGATCCCGTCGCCGGTCAGCTTGTCCACGTGCCCGCCGAAGGTCTTGACCGAGCCGGCCAGGGCGGCCAGTACCCGGTCGGTCACCGCGCCCACCCGCTCCGGGTCGTGCACCTCGGACCAGGCGGTGAAGTCGGACAGGTCGCCGAACAGCAAGGTCACCACCCGCCGCTCGGCGGCAGGCAGGGTGGCGGCCGCCGGCAGCGCGGCACCGCAGTTGTGGCAGAACCGGGCACCGGGTACGGCGACGGTTCCACACACGGGACAGGTCACGGTGTGTCCAACCACACAGTGCCGGGTTCTGATTCCTTCGCGATGAGCGCCAGCTGCGCCCGTACGGACATTTCAGCTGCGAACCACAGCGACCGGTCCACATCTGCGTAAACGATCTCCATCACCTCGGCAGGCGTCCGGGCGCCGGCCGCCACCACCTGCCGCACCTGGGTGAGCCGCGCCCTGCGGTGCTGGCGGTAGAAGCCGGCGGCGGCGGCACAGTCGGCCAGCGCCGGGCCGTGCCCAGGCAGCACCGGGATCGGGCCGAGCTCGATCAGCCGCGCCAGGCTGGCCAGGTAGTCGCCGAGGTCCCCGTCCGGGTATGCCACCACGGTCGTCCCTCTACCCAGAACCGTGTCACCTGTGAGCACCGCGGGCCGGTCAATCTCGTCGACGAGGAAGCCGACCGAATCGGCCGTGTGTCCGGGCAGGGGCAGCCGCCGCAGGCCCGGCACCTCGGCGAGGACGGGCGCGCCGGTCAGCTCCCGCAACCGCGCCACACCCTCGACGTGGTCGACGTGGCCGTGGGTGACGAGGATGCCGGCGATCGGGCCGTGCCCGGCGAGTGCGGCGAGGTGCCCCTCGTGCAGCGGGCCCGGGTCGACGACCACGGTGCCGGCCGCCGGCAGCCGCAGCACCCAGCTGTTGGTGCCGTCGAGCGTCATCGGCCCCGGGTTGGGTGCGCGGACCAGGGTGGCCCAGTCCGGCAACTCCCCGGCGGGGGCCGCCGCCGCAGCGGTGACGTGTGCCGGCCCGCTACTCGCCCCAGGTGTGCCCGTCGCCCCAGGTGTGCCCGCCATGCCAGCGATGTTATGCCGGACGTCTGACGCTTCTACGAACTGATCTCAACAATCAGTTCGACCTCCACCGGCGCGCCCAGCGGCAGCTCGGCGACGCCCACCGCGCTGCGCGCATGCCGGCCGGCCTCCCCGAACACCGCGCCGAGCAGCTCCGACGCGCCGTTGACCACGCCCGGCTGGCCGGTGAAGCCCGGGGCGGACGCGACGAAACCCACCACCTTGACCACTTTGACCACCCGGCCCAGGCCGACCAGCGCGTCGATCGCGGCGAGCGCGTTGAGCGCGCACCTGCGTGCCAGCTCCGTCGCCTGCCCGGGCTCGATGTCCGCGCCCACCTTCCCGGTGGCGAGCAGCGCACCGTCCGCCAGCGGGAGCTGTCCGGAAACGTACACGTGCGAGCCGGACCGGACGGCCGGCACGTAGGCGGCGAGCGGCGCGGCCACGGCCGGTAGCGCGAGTCCCAGCTCGGCCAGCTTCCCGAAGGGATCGGTCATCCGTCAGTCCTTGGGGCGCTTGAGGTATGCCACGAGCTGCTCCGGGTTCGGCCCCGGCACCACGGCCACCAGCTCCCAACCGTCGTCGCCCCAGTTGTCGAGGATCTGCTTGGTCGCGTGGACGAGCAGCGGTACGGTGGCGTACTCCCACTTCTGCTTCGGCATGCACACAAGATAGTGCGGGGGCAGCCGCTCCTCCCGGGAGGGATCAGCCATCGGGCCACCGGGGGCACCGGCACCCGATTACCCTGGCGACACCCAAGGCGAGACAAGCAAGGTGAGGACATGACGCAGCCGCCCGGACCCCCGTTCCTGCCCGGCGAACCGGGGTACCCGCCGCAGCCCGAGCAGCCGCAGCAGCCGGGCCAGTCCGTGCCTTACTCGGTGCCGATCCAGCCGGTACCCGGCGAGCCCGGGTATCCCCCGCCCGGGTATCCCCCGCCCGGATACCAGCAGCCGGGCTATCCGGCGCCGGGCTATCCCCAGCAGCCGGTTCCGCCGATCAGCGCGCCGCCGGGCTACCCCACCGGCGCACCGCCCGGATATCCGACGAGCGCCCCGCCCGGCTACCCCACCACTGCCCCGCCCGGCTACCCCACCAGCGCCCCGCCCGGCTACCCCACCAGCGCTCCGCCCGGTTTTCCGACCAGCGCTCCGCCCGGCCCTTATGGATCGCCCGGCCCTTATGGATATGGACAGTTCGGCCAGCCGGTGCCCCCGGCGAAGAAGAAGCGCGGCCTGCTCATCGCCGTGCTCGTGGCCGCCGCCCTGCTGGTGCTCTGCGGTGGCGGCGGGACCGCCGCCTTCCTGGCCACCCGCAACAGCTCCGGCGGCAAGGGCCAGGCCAGCGCGATCGAGGCGGTGCAGGGCTTCCTCACCGCGGTCTACCAGGACATGGACGCGACGAAGGCGGCCACGTACGTGTGCAAGACCGCCCGCGACAAGGCGAAGTTGACCAGGAAGGTCAGCGAGATCCAGCGGCAGAACGCGACCTACGACACACCGAAGTACACGTGGACCACACCGGGGACCGACCAGAACAAGACGGACGAGGCGATCCTGTCGACCACGATCACGCTGACCACGGCCAACGAGCAGTCCGCGACCCAGAAGCTGCGGTTCGTCGCGACGAAGAACAACGGCTGGTGGGTCTGCGAGGTCACGCAGACGTCTCAGTAACACGGTCGGGTCCGTGTAATACCGTCGGACCCGTGGGTTCCACCGATCGCGGCCCGGCCGGCTCCGGCTGGCCGGCCCGGCTGCACGTCGTGACAGGCAAGGGCGGCACCGGCAAGACCACGGTGTCCGCCGCGCTCGCGCTCGCCCTGGCCAGCGGCGGGCGGCGCACCCTGCTGGTGGAGGTCGAGGGCAGGCAGGGCATCGCCCAGCTCTTCGGCACCCCGCCGCTGCCCTACGCCGAGAGCGCGATCGCCAGCGCGCCGGGCGGCGGCGAGGTACGCGCGCTCGCGGTGGACGCCGAGGAAGCGCTGCTGGAGTACCTCGACATGTTCTACAAGCTCGGGGTCGCCGGCCGGGCCCTGCGCAAGCTGGGTGCCATCGACTTCGCCACCACGATCGCTCCCGGCATGCGCGACGTGCTGGTCACCGGCAAGGTCAAGGAGGCCACCACGCGCAACGAGGCCGGGCGCCGGGTGTACGACGCGGTGATCCTCGACGCACCGCCGACCGGCCGGATCGGGCGCTTCCTCAACGTCACGGCGGAGACCGCGCGGCTGGCCAAGGTGGGTCCGATCAAGCACCAGAGCGAGGGGGTGGCGGCGATCCTGCGTTCGCCGATCACCTCGGTACACGTGGTGACGCTCCTGGAGGAGATGCCGGTACAGGAGACCGCCGACGCGGTCGCCGAACTGCAGGCCCTGAAGCTCACCGTCGGCAAGATCATCATCAACGCCACCCAGCCGCCGCTGCTCGCCCACGGAAAGGTCAGCCAGGCGGAGCTGCGTCGCGGGCTGGCCGCGGCCGGGCTGCCCGCCGACCGGGCGACCGTGTCCGGCCTGTACACCGAGGCGCGCACCCACCTGATCCGCCGCGGTATCGAGGAGTCGCTGCGCAAGGAGCTGGCCACGCTGGGCCGGCCGCTGGTGGAGCTGCCGTTCCTGCCCGACGGCGTGCGTCGCGAGTCGCTGCCCGCCCTCGCCGAAGCGCTCAGCTGAAGTGTCGGCGAGTCCGGATACCCTCGAACTGTGGATCAGGAGCAGGCAACCCCGTGGCTGGACGTCGACGCGATCCTCGCCGATCCGGGGATACGCATCGTGGTCTGCTGCGGCGCGGGCGGCGTCGGGAAGACCACGACCGCGGCCGCCCTCGGCCTGCGCGCCGCCGAGCAGCACGGGCGGCGCACCGTCGTGCTCACCATCGACCCGGCACGCCGGCTGGCCCAGGCGCTCGGCCTGTCCGAACTGGACAACACCCCGCGCCAGGTGAAGGGCACCACGGCCGACCTGCACGCCATGATGCTCGACATGAAGCGCACCTTCGACGAGGTGGTGCTCACCCACACCGACCCGCGGAAGGCGGAGGAGATCTTCGCCAACCCGTTCTACCAGGCCATGAGCTCCACCTTCTCCGGCACCCAGGAATACATGGCGATGGAGAAGCTGGGCCAGTTGCGCGGCAAGGACGAGTGGGACCTCATCATCGTGGACACGCCACCGTCGCGCTCCGCGCTGGACTTCCTCGACTCACCGCAGCGGCTGGCCCGCTTCCTCGACGGCCGGATGCTGCGGATCCTGCTGGCGCCCGCCCGGGCCGGCGGTCGGAGCATGTTCAATCTGGTCACCGCGTCGTTCGGGGTGTTCGCGCGCGCTGTCCAGAAGATCCTCGGTGCCCAGCTCCTCAGTGACCTGTCCGGATTCGTGGCCGGCCTGGACTCCACGTTCGGCGGCTTCCGGCAGCGGGCCGAGCAGACGTACCGCATCCTGCAGGCGCCCGAGACGGCGTTTCTCGTGGTCGCCGCGCCCGAGCCGGACGCCATCCGGGAGGCCGGGTTCTTCGCCGGGCGGCTGGCGACCGAGCGCATGCCGCTGCACGGGCTGGTGCTCAACCGGGTCCACACGGTCGAGGCGACCGAGCTGCCGGCGAAGGAGAGCCTGGCCGCCGCCGACGCGCTGGAGGCGGGCGGCGACAACCAGACCACCGCCGACGCGCTGCGGGTACACGCCCGCCTGGCCCAGCAGGTCGCGCGGGAGGCCGCGGTGACCGCGCGGTTCACCGCCGAACATCCACGGGTACCGGTGGCCGCGGTAGCCGCACAGCCCGCCGATGTCCACGACATCGACGGGCTGCGCGAAATCGGTGCGGCTCTCGCCGTCGGCTAACCGGCGGGTACCAGCTCCTGGTCCTGGTCCTGATTCTTGTTCAGTGCCGCCTCGAACATCTTCCGCCAGCTCGGTACCTGCGGATGACGGCGGAGCAAGGCGCGCCGCTCCCGCTCCGTCATGCCTCCCCACACCCCGAACTCGATGCGGTTGTCGAGAGCGTCCGCGAGGCACTCGTACCTCACCGGACAACTGCGGCAGATCCGCTTGGCCACATTCTGCTCTGCTCCCTGGACAAACAGCGCGTCCGGGTCCCCGCTCCGGCACGCCGCCACACTCGGCCAGTCGGCGATCATCCCCATCTGTGCACGTCCCCCCTTGTGCTCCCCCCGATCCGCCCGTCGCTTTCCCGCCCGTTCCTCCCGCTGGCCGGCCTCTTACCCGGATCCAGCGACGATGAACCGGTCGGGATGAGCACGACAACGCCCGTCCGGGCGGCGTTGCCCTTGTCCGTGAGGATCTCGTCCTTGTGTTGCCGAATCATCATGCTCCGTAGTCACGCGATTACGCAACGTCGTCCACGAAATTCGCTTACCCGGACACACTCCCCAGAATCGAGGGCGTCCCGAGAATGCCTCCCAGCCGACCACCGCGCGGGGGAGAATCCAGCTGCGGAGGTCAACGAGAAGGGGGCAGGTAGGCACCCGCGAGGGTGCGCGTCTAGCACAACGAAGACGCGTCCGACAGGACGCGGTCTCTTCTGCGGCGTCGCGTACCCTGAGTCGGTGACGTGGATGCGCAAGCGCGACCGGAGCCTGCTCTCCAACGGCGTCGGCCTGCTCATATGCGGTCTACTAGCCGGTGTCGTGGTGGCTGCGGCGGCGTTCCCGGCGGTGGCCATGACGGGCCTGGCGGCCAAGGCCGGCGCCGATGCGTTCGGCAACCTGCCCAGTGTGCTCACGGTGCAACAGTCGCCACAGGTCACCTACGTCTACGCGTCCGACGGCAAGACGCTGCTCACCACGTTCTACGACGAGTACCGGCGGGACATCCCGATCACCGACGTCGCCACCGTGATGAAGCAGGCCATGGTCGCATCCGAGGACATGCGCTTCTACCAGCACAACGGCGTCGACATCAAGGGCGTCGCCCGGGCGTTCGTGAACAACCAGTCGGGCGCGCAGAGCAAGCAGGGCGGCTCGACCCTGACCATGCAGTACGTGCGCCAGGCGCTGGAGTACTCGGCCACCGACCCGCAGTCGATCGTCGACGCGACCGCCGACACGCCGGGCCGCAAGCTCCGCGAGAGCCACTACGCGCTCGCGCTGGAGAAGCAGCTGTCCAAGGACCAGATCCTCGAGCGCTACCTGAACATCGCTCCGTTCGGCGGCGGCGCCTTCGGCATCTACGCCGCGTCCGAGAAGTTCTTCGGCGTGGCACCGCACGACCTCACCCTGGGCGAGTCGGCCCTGCTCGCCGGCCTGGTACAGGCGCCCACGACCTATGACCCCCTCGACCCGGCGGGGCGCGCCAAGGCGCTCGACCGCCGGAACAACTACGTCCTGACCAACATGATCAAGATGGGGTACATCACCGAGGCCCAGCGGCAGGAGGCGATCAAGGCGCCGCTGAAGTTCGTGAACAAGCCGACGCCCAACGACTGCATCTCGGTGACCAACAACACCTGGGGTTTCTTCTGTGACTTCTTCGAGCGCTGGTGGATGCAGCAGCCCGCGTTCGGAGCCGACGAGTTCGAGCGGCGCAACAGGCTCAAGAGCGGCGGGTACACGATCGTGACGTCACTCGACGTCAAGGCGCAGGCGGCGGCCGTCAAGAACATCAACTCGCACAAGGGCAGTCTGCGCCAGTCCGACGCGCTGATGCTGGCCGGCGTGGAGCCGGGCACCGGGCACATCCAGATCATGGCGATGAACCGGAAGTACAGCAACGACCAGACCCACAACGGGCTGAGTACCGACCCGGCCAAGCGCTCACACGGCATCAAGGGCAACTACCCGGCGACCACGATCCCGTTGATCAGTGGCGGCGGCGACGCGCTCGGCTACCAGTTCGGGTCGACGTTCAAGATGTTCACGATGATCACGGCGTTGGAGCAGGGCACCCCGCTGGCGTACACCTACAACGCCCCCGCGCAGTTCGTCTCCGACTACCGCATCTCGGCCAGTTCGCCCGCGGCCTGCCAGGGCACCCACTACTGCCCGACCAACGCGTCCAAGAACGAGGCCGGCAACTACAACATCTGGACCGGCTTCGGCCACTCGGTCAACACCTTCTTCGTACCGCTGGAGCAGAAGGTGGGCGCCCAGAACGTGGTGGCGACCGCGAAGGCGCTCGGCGTGCAGTTCCGGGCGCACGGCACCGCGGACAACCCCAACGACTACGAACGCGCCAACAACCCGCAACTCGCCGCGGACTGGGGTGCCTTCACGCTGGGCGTCGCGTCGGTGACCCCGCTGGACATGGCCAACGCGTACGCGACCGTGGCCGCCGACGGCTCGTACTGCGAACCGCTGCCGGTACTGTCCATCAAGGACTTCACCGGCACCAAGCTGGACGCCGGCAACCCGCGCTGCCACCAGGCGATCCCGGTCGACGTCGCACGGGCCGCCGCCGACGCGGCCCGCTGCCCGGTCGGTGACCAGTCCGGCTTCCACCAGTGCACCGGCGGCACCGCCGGCCCGACCCACGGCATCGTGGACAAGCCGGTCGCCGGGAAGACCGGTACCACCGACAGCGACAAGACCGCGGCCCTCATCGCGATGACCAAGCAACTCGCCGTCGCCGGCATCGTCGCCGACCCGGACTACGCCAACTACAGCCCGCACTACAGCCACAACCAGGTCAACGCGGCCGTGCAGTGGACGCTGCACGACGCGATGGTCGGCAAGCCGAGCAGGAACTTCACCGCGCCGAGCCGGGCGCTCGCGTACGGCACCCAGATCAGCATGCCGTCGGTCACCTGCAAGGCACCGGACGTGGCGACCGCCCTGCTCAAGGGAGCCGGGTTCACCGTGACCACCAGCAACACGCCGGTCCCGTCCAACTGCCCCGCCGGTACCGTCGGGCGGACCGACCCGTCCGGGCGCAACGTGAAGGGTGGCTCGGTCACGATCTACATCAGTACCGGCACCGGCGGCACCCCGCCCAGCCGCGGCCCGAACGGAGGGGGCAACGGAGGGGGCAACGGCGGCGGCAACGGGCCACCACCACGGCGGTAGCGGTCCGCCCGTACCCTCAGAGGCCCAGCTGCCGGCGTACCTCAGCGGCAACGCGACCGCCCTCGGCCCGGCCCGCCACGATCACCTGGGCCGCCTTCATGGCCTGGCCCATGGCGGCGCGGCCCGTCACACCCACGGTGGCCAACGCCTGCTGCACGATCCCGGCGAGGTCGTCGTCGGACAGCTGCACCGGCAGGTACCGCTCCAGCACCCGCTCCTCGGCCAGCTCCCGCTCGGCCTGCTCCGCGCGGCCCGCACCGGCGAACACGTCGGCCGCCTCCCGGCGCTTCTTCGCCTCCCGGGTCAGCACCGCGACCACGGAATCATCATCGAGCTCACGGGCCTGCGCGCCGGCCACCTCCGCGTGGCGGACCGCCGTCAGCGCCATCCGCAGGGTCGAGGTGACGAGCTCGTCGCGCGCCTTTATCGACGAGCGCAGGTCCAATTCCAGGCGGTCCTTCAACGTGCTCATGAACGATGAAACTACTCTTGGCGGCATGCGTACGCGTACGGCATTCCGCCTCGGTGGCCTCCTCGCGGCCGCCGGGGTCGCCACGGCGGCCTACGGCTGCCTGATCGAACGGAACCTCTTCACGCTGCGGCGCTTCAACGTGCCGGTGCTGGCTCCCGACGCCGAGCCGCTGCGCGTGCTGCACATCTCCGACCTGCACATGACCCCCGGCCAGCAGCGCAAGCAGTCGTGGGTGTCCCGGCTGGCCGCCACCGACCCCGACCTGGTCATCACGACCGGGGACAACCTCGCGCACCCCGACGCGGTGACCGCCGTGGTACGCGCCCTGCAGCCGCTGCTGGAGCGGCCGGGCGCGTTCGTGTTCGGCTCCAACGACTACCGCGGCCCCATCTTCAAGAACCCGTTCGGCTATCTGCGGCGCCGCACTCTCCCCGCAACCGCCGAGCACCCCCATGTGCACGGCGCGGACCTGCCCACCGAGGATCTGCGGGACGTGCTGGTCGCCGCGGGCTGGGCGGACCTGAACAACGCCCGCACCACCATCAAGGCCGGCGGCCGTACCGTCGAACTGATCGGGGTGGACGACCCGCACGTGGCCCGCGACGACTACGCCTCGGTCGCCGGTCGGGTGGTCCCGGACGCGGCCGTGCACCTCGGCCTGACCCACTCACCGGAACCGGAGATCCTCACCCGGATGGCGGCCGACGGCGTCGACCTGCTGCTGGCGGGGCACACGCACGGCGGCCAGGTGTGCGTGCCGGGCGTCGGAGCGCTGGTCACGAACTGCGGG
>JBBWZQ010000105.1:0-11194 GCA_039649115.1 Micromonosporaceae bacterium
CGCAGCCCGGCGACGGGGTGGGCGGGTTCACCGGACTCGACGTGTACCCGCCCCTCCCGGGTATGGACCGTCCACACGCGACCGTCCATCTCGATCCGGTAGGTGGCCGGCGCGGCCCGGGGATCGGGGCGCGCGGCGCCGCGTAGGTAGATCAGCATGGACGTGGCGCTGAGCGTGGTGGGACCCTCCGGCATCGGTATCCGCAGACCCCACTCGCCGAGGGCGAGCACGATCGGCTCCAGCTCGCGCCCCCGGTCGGTCAGCTCGTACACCTGTGCCGCCGCCGGGGGAGGCAGGCGCCGGCGGTCGACGACGCCGCGCCCCGCCAACTCGCGCAGCCGGTCGGCGACCAGGTTGGAGCTGGCTCCGGGCAGCGCCTGGCGCAGGTCGGAGAAGCGCTGCGGCCCCAACAGCAGCTCGCGCACGACCAGCAACGCCCACCGCTCGCCGACGACGTCGAGAGCCCGGGCGATCCCGCAGGCGTCCTGGTAGCTGCGACTCGTCGGCATGGTGGTACTGTACAACTGGGCAGTTGCTATTAACTACCAAGGGAGGCGAACCATGGGCCAACCAGTGGTGCACTTCGAGATCATCGGTACCGACCCGGAGCGGCTGCGCGGGTACTACGGCGAGTTGTTCGGCTGGGAGTTCGACACCAGCGGCGGCGTCGCCGAGTCGGTCTCCGAGGCGGGCAACTACGGATTCGTGCAGAATCCCGACGGCGCCGGCATCCCCGGTGGCATCGGCGGCGGCGCGAACCACCCCGGCCACGTCATCTTCTACGTCGGCGTACCGGACGTGGAAGCCGCGCTGCGCAACGCGGAGAGCCTCGGCGGCAAGCGCGCGATGGGGCCGCAGCGGGTGCCCGGCTCGACCCTCGTGGTCGGCCACTTCACCGATCCCGAGGGCCACCTCATCGGCGTCGCCGGCACCGCCTAGCAGCCGGGGTCGCCGCACTCAGGCCGGGCACCTGTCCTTCACGGCCGCCGTGCACAGCTTCTGCCGCGTGGTGAAGCCGTCAGCGAGCACGGTCTGGCCCATGTTGTATGAGGTGACCACGATCGGCGTGAGCAGCAGCGCCGGTACCTGCCCGGCGCCACTGTCCACAGTGGTCTTCGTGGTCGACTTCGCGGCCGCCGCGTTGCCACGGCCGGCCAGGACGGCGATCTTCGCGGCCGCGCGGGCCTCCTGCTTCACGGCGTTGTACACGGTCATCGACTGCGTGTTCTGCAGCAGGCGCCGCAGCCCGGCGTCGCTCGCGCCGCCACCGGTCAGGGCCACCTTCCCGGACAGGTGCGCGGTGGACAGCGCGGCGACCGCGCCCTCGGCGAGCGTGTCGGTGGCGGCCAGCAGGCCGGCGAGCTTGCTGCCCGTACGGGCCACGGCCTGCTGGGTCAGTGCTTTGCCGGTGCCGGCCGTGGCGGAACGGGCGTCCGCCTCGTACCCGCGGCGCAGCTTGCCGGAGGCGAACAGCGGGTCCAGCACCTTGTGCGCACCCGCCTTGAACGCGCGGCCCTGGTCGGTACTCTGCTCGGCGTTGAGGATCGCGACCGTCGCGCCGGCCGGCAACCGGTTGGCGAGGTACTGGGCCTGCAGTTCGCCGGCCCGCTGGTTGTCGAACGCGACGTAGTAGTCGGACCGGGCGCCGCGGACGAGCGCGTCGTACGAGACGACCGGTACCCCCGCCGCCTTTGCCTTTGTCGCCACCGCGGCGCCGGACGCCTTGTCGACGGGGTCGACCACGATGACCCCGGCGCCGGCCGCCAGGGCGGACTGGGCCTGGGTGACCTGTGTCGCGCCGCGGCCCTGCGCGTTGTCGGCGACGACCGTGACGCCGCGGTCGATCTCGTGCACCGCCTGGGTGAACAGCCGCACGTCCTGCTGCTCGAACCGGTTGGCGCAGGTGGCCGAGCAGGGGGCCAGGAAGGCGACGGTGAGCTTCTTGCCGGGAGAGCCGCCGGAGCCTGAGCCACCGGTCACACCTCCGGTCGCGCCGGCCGAGGCGCCCGCCCCGGCGCCGTGGCCCGGCTTGCCGCTGGAGCACCCGGCCGCGGCGACGGCCAGGGCGGCGGCGGCCAGCGCGCTGGCGACGCGGACGGTGCGGCGCATGGGTGTGCCTCCTCGGCGGATCGGGCCCGGGGCCAGCGACGGCCCGGTGTGGAACTTACGAACCGGGGCGTGCCTGGCCCACCTTACGGTCCACCCACCGGCACGCAGGCCGGTACCGCCGAAGGGCTGAGTCAGGTTAGCGTCTGTACCAATGATCTTCGTGGCCGTTCTTCCGGTACGCCCGGTCTGTCACCGCAGGGAAGGCAGATGCCCCGTTTTGGTTGTCGGCAACGCGACTTGGGTGTGAGGTTTCGTGTACAGAGGTCTGGCCAAGTCCGACCTCGGGCCGCAATCTTTTCTGCGGGAGGAACAGATGACTTGACCCGACGCCCCGGAATTCGCTGTACTTGTGCGGTCTCGGTATCGCGTTCCTCTACTACGACCGACCGGGTACCAAAAACGGAGGCGAAAAACGTGACGGCGATCGACATCGTCTCTCCGTCTGGCGCGACGGATGAGACGGGTACAACGATCACAGCCACCCTTGCCCGAATCGATCTGCCAAACTACGCCGGATTCGAGCGCAGTGGCTGGGAGGTCCGCTACGTCCGGGTCTTGGGTGTCATGGATCTGCTGGCCGGAGTGCTTGCCGCGATGGCCGCCCTGGCCCTCCGTTTCGGCTCCTCGGCGGGCCAGACGTACAACCGTGATTATCTTTGGGTCACGATCGCCTTGCCGTTCGCATGGCTGATCTCGCTGACAATTAACCGTGCGTTTGAAACGCGTTACCTGTTCGTCGGAAACGACGAGTACGAACGGGTGTTCCGCGCCGGCGTGGGACTTACCGCCACCCTGGCCGTGTTATCGTTCACGCTTGATTTCCGGCTGGCCCGCGGATATGTCCTCATTGCCATGCCGCTGGTGACTCTCGTCAGTCTGTCCACTCGGTACCTGATGCGCCATTGGCTGCACCGCGCCTGGGGCCGCGGCGAGCGGCTGCGCCGGGTCATCCTGGTCGGGCACGAGCAGGCGGTCTGGGAAACGACCCGCCAGTTGCGCCGCGAGCGCTACCACGGGATGGGCGTCGTCGGCGTCTGCCTGCCCCGGGTGCCGGTGCTGGGCCGGGTCATGCTGCGCGGCCAGCAGTCGCTGCCCCCCGTCTACGGCACCTTCGAAGAGGTCGCCCAGGCGGTGGCGCGCGCACAGGCCGACACGGTCGTCGTGCTGTCCTGCCCGGAGCTGGACGGTGCCGCGCTGCGGCGGCTGGCCTGGAAGCTGGAGCGCGACGACATCGACCTGATCGTGGCGAGCACGCTGGTCGACGTCGCCGGCGACCGCACCACCATCCGGCCGGTCGACGGGCTGCCGCTGATGCACGTGGAGCACCCGCGGCTCAAGGGTGCCCGGCGGGTGTTCAAGGCCATCTTCGACAAGGTCGCCTCGATCCTCGGCCTTGTCGCGCTCAGCCCGCTGCTGCTGACCATCGCCGCGCTCGTGCGGTTCACCTCGGGTGGCCGCGGGCCGGTCATCTTCAAGCAGGTACGGGTCGGCAAGAACGGCGGGCGGTTCGTCATCTACAAGTTCCGCACGATGTATGTCGACGCGGAGGCGCGCCTGGCCGAGCTGCGCCACCTCAACGAGCACGACGGCACGCTGTTCAAGATGAAGAAGGATCCTCGGGTCACCCCGGTGGGCCGGTGGCTGCGGCGGCTTTCGCTCGACGAGGTCCCGCAGCTGCTCAACGTCGTCAAGGGGGACATGTCGCTGGTCGGGCCGCGCCCGCCGCTGCAGCGCGAGGTCGACGAGTACCCGTTCGACATGCGGCGCCGGCTCGTGGTCAAGCCCGGCCTGACCGGCCTCTGGCAGGTGTCCGGCCGCTCCGACCTGTCGTGGGAGGAGTCGATCCGGCTGGACCTGCGGTACGTGGAGAACTGGTCGTTCTCCATGGACCTGGTGATTCTGGCGCGCACCGTGATGGCCGTGTGGCGCAGCTCCGGAGCTTACTGATCCTCGCGGAGCACGCCGTCCCGCTCGACGTACCCGGCGCCGGTCCGCGGGCACACGTACCGGCCGTCCCCCTTGGCGGCCAGCGGCACTCCGGCCCGGCCGACCCAGCCCACCTGGCGGGCCGGTACGCCCACCACGAGCGCGAAGTCGGGCACGTCCTTGGTGACCACCGCCCCGGCCGCCACCAGCGCCCAGCGGCCCACGGTGACGGGTGCCACGCACACCGCCCGGGCGCCGATCGAGGCGCCCTCGCCGACGACGACCCCGACCGGGTGCCAGTCGGCACCCGTCTTGAGCCGCCCGTCCGGCGTGACCGAGCGGGGATACTCGTCGTTGGTGAGCACCGCGGCCGGCCCGACGAACACCCCGTCGGCCAGCCGCGCGGGCTCGTAGACCAGCGCGTAGTTCTGCAGCTTCACGTTGTCGCCCAGGTGCACCCCGGGCCCGACGTACGCGCCGCGGCCGATGTTGCAGTTCTCCCCCACGGTCGCGTCCTCGCGCACCTGGGCCAGGTGCCAGATGGAGGTACCGTCGCCAACCTGGGCACCTTCGTCCACATCGGCACCGGGCGCAACGCGAATCCCCATACGAGCCGTCCTTTCCGGCGAAAGACGCGGCCGGACCAGAGGTTCCCCCGATTTCGCGCGTCGGTCAAGCTGACACGGTACCGTCGCCGTCAACAACGAGGAGGGTAGTGCGTGTACGTCTCGGTGCGCGACCGGCCGGGAGGGCGGGCCGGGACGGCAGCCGGGCGAGTGGCCACTACCGTCCTGCTGCTCGGGGTCGTGAGCCTGCTCACCGACGTCTCCTCCGAGATGGTCAACGCGGTGCTCCCGTTGTACCTGACGACCCAGGTCGGCCTGGGTCTGCTCGCCTACGGCTTCGTCGACGGGCTATACCAGGGGGTCAGCGCGCTGGTACGGATCGCGGGCGGGTACGCGGGCGACCGGAACAACCAGCCGAAGTGGGTCGCGGCCACCGGGTACGGGCTGTCCGCGCTGACCCGGCTGGCGATGCTGCCCGCGCACGGGTTCGCCGCGATCAGCGGCGTCATCACGGCCGACCGGCTGGGCAAGGGGCTGCGCACCGCGCCGCGCGACGCGCTCATCGCCGACGCGTCCGACCCGGGCATGCTGGGGCGCGCGTTCGGCGTGCACCGGACCCTGGACACCCTCGGCGCCGCGATCGGGCCGCTGGTCGCCTTCGCGCTGCTCGCCATGGTGCCCGGCGGGTACAGCTCGATCTGGGTGGTGTCCTTCGCCTTCGCGGTGGTCGGGGTGGCCGTCATCGTGCTGCTGGTGCCCAACCGGCGCACCGGCTCGGGTGCCGACCGCCCCGCGCCCCGCCAGTTGCTGCGCGACATGGTCGGGCCGCGGCTGCGCCGCCCGCTGATCGCCGCCGCGCTGCTGGGCGTGCTGACCATCGGCGACGGCTTCCTGTACCTGTCGCTGCAGCGGCGCGACGACTTCGCGGCGCAGTGGTTCCCGCTGCTGTACGTCGGCACGAACATCGCCTACCTGGCCCTCGCCGTGCCGCTGGGCCGGCTGGCCGACCGGATCGGTCGGGCCAAGGTGCTCGTCGGCGGGCACGTGGCGCTGGTCGCCGTGTACCTCACCGCGAGCGTGCCGCTGGCCGGCTCGGCCTGGACGCGCACCGGCTGGACACTGGTGAGCCTGCTGCTGCTCGGCACCTTCTACGCCGCCACCGACGGGGTGCTGCCGGCACTGGTCAGCCGGCTGGTCCCGGCCGGCTCGCGGGGCAGCGGGATCGCCGCGGCGCAGACCGTGGTGGTACTCGCCCGGTTCGCCTCCTCGGTCGCGTTCGGCAGCCTGTGGGTGACCCTGGGGCCGGCGCACGGGCTGCTGCTCGTCGCGGGGCTGCTGACCGCCGCCGTGCCGGTCGCGGCCTGGCTGCTGCGCCCGGCCGAGGTAGCAGCGTGAGTCTCCGCGCCCGGGTCGCGCTGCTCGTCGCGGTCGTCCTCGTCGCGGCGCTGGGCGCCGCCGGCTACGTGGCCTACGCGCGGCACCGCCAGGCCAGCGAGGCCGCACACGCGCCGGGCGTGGCCACGACGAGCCTCGCCGCGGTCACCAACGTGCCGCACCTGGTGTTCCGCAGCACCGCGCTGGGCAACGGGTACGGTGAGGTGGCGCTGGTGCCACTGTCCAATCCGGACGGTCCGCGCGCGTTCACCGGCACCCCGTGCGACCGCGTGTACGCCCGTGGCGGCGTCGCGATCTGCCTGGCGGCCCGGCGCGCGGCCGTCACCACGTACCAGTCGCAACTGCTCGGACCGGCCTTCAAGCCGCTGCGGAACCTGCCGCTGTCGGGCCTGCCCAGCCGCGCCCGGCTCTCCCCCGACGGCACGCTGACCGCGACGACCACCTTCGTGTACGGCGACTCCTACACCAACCCCGGCCAGTTCTCCACCCGCACCCTCCTGGTGCGCGCGACGGGGCAGCAGGTGGCCGACATCGAGCAGTTCCGGCTGCTCGTCGACGGGCGCCCACTGACCACAAAGGACCGCAACATGTGGGGCGTCACGTTCGCCGACGACGACACGTTCTACGCGACCGCCGCGTCCGGCGCCAGGACCTGGCTCGTGCGCGGCAGCCTGGCCAGCGGCACGATGACCGCGCTGCGCGCCGACGTGGAGTGCCCGTCGCTGTCGCCGGACCACACCCGGATCGCCTTCAAGAAGCGGGGCGCCCTGTCCCGCGGGCACTGGCGGCTCGCGGTGTACGACCTCACGACCGGCCGGGAGACACTGCTCGCCGAACAGCGCAGCGTGGACGACCAGGTGGAGTGGTTGGACAACAACACCATCGTGTACGGGCTGCCGCGCACCGCGGCGAACGGGGCCGACACGGACGATGTCTGGGCGGTACCGGCCGACGGCTCGGGTGCCGCACGCGTGTTCGTCCACGATGCCTGGTCCCCCGCCGTCATCCCTTGACGGCAGTGAACAGCCAGTCCTCGGTCAACGGTGCCGGTGGCGGGCCCGCGCGCAGCCATGCATGCAGCGCGTCGATGAGCGGGCCCGGGTTCTGCCGGGAGCGGGGAAACGTGCGGCTGCTGGTGAAGAGGAGTCCGGCGGCGGCACCGCCTGCCTGCAGCGTCCGCAACATGATCGGCCGGAAGTCCCGCACGTTCTCGGTGAGGAGCCAGCTTCCGTCGGCCGCGCACCAGGCGAACAGGTCATCGTCTGTCATCGCCCGCAGATCGGTTCGCTCCGCCACCGCGACGACGTCATGCTCCCGCTCCCGCAACGCCGCCGCGATGACGGGCGAGAACATCTCGTCCAGTATCAGCCGGGTCGGCTTGGACCGGCTCGCAGCCGCCACCCGTTTGCGCGGTGTCACGCGATCAGTTGCTGCTGGACCCGCCAGGCACGTTCGGCACGTACCGAGGCGTCATCCGCGGCGGCGATCTCCGCATCGATCTCGTCCCCATGGTCCGCGTAGTAGCTGACCGCGGTGGTGATCCGGTTGACGTCGAGGGCGAACACCTCGGCGGCCGCCTCCAGCGCGGCAGGCCCGCGCTCGTCGACCTCGCGCAGGAACTTCACGATCTCCCAGATATCCGGACCGTAGGCCAGCGCCGCCCGGCGGCCGGTCGGCCCGTCCTTGAAGATCACTCCGGGATGATCGGCCATCCGCAGGCCCTCGTCAACGAGACGTTGCGCCAGGGCCGACGTGTTGGCGCCGGTCGTGGCGGCGGCATGACGCCGCAGCCGCGCCAGCAGCGCCGGGTCGAACCGGATCGACAGCGGAGTGGTCATGTACGACAGTGTAGCGCATGTATTACAACGTCGGATGGGTCCGGCTACAGGGCCTCGGCGAGGGTGCCGGCGACGCGCTCCTGCTGCTCCGGGGTGATCTGCGGGAACAGCGGGAGGGACAGGATCTCGGTGGCGGCCAGTTCCGCGTTCGGGAAGGAGCCGACCGGGTACCCGAGCCCGGCGAACGCCGGGGTGAGGTGGACCGGGTAGGGGTAGTGGATGCCGGCGCCGATCCCGGCCGCGTTGAGCTTCGCGAGCACCGCGTCCCGCCGGGTCGGGCTCCCGTCGCCGGCCACCCGCACGACGTACAGGTGCCAGACGTGCTCGTTGCCCTCCAGCGTCACCGGCCGCACCACGTCCACAGAGGACAGTAGGTCGTCGTAGCGCGCCGCGGCGGCCCGGCGCGCCTCGTTCCAGGCCGCCAGCCGGGACAGCTTCGCGCGCAGTACCACGGCCTGCAGCCCGTCCAGCCGGCTGTTGACGCCGATCAGTTCGTGCACGTACTTCTTCAGGCCGCCGTGGCTGCCCAGCGTCCGTACCGTCGTCGCGAGGGCCTCGTCGGCGGCGACCACGGCACCGGCGTCGCCATACGCGCCGAGGTTCTTGCCGGGGTAGAAGCTGGTCGCCGCGATGCCCTGCGCGCCGGCGCCCTCCCCGAACCGCGTCGCGCCCTGGCACTGCGCCGCGTCCTCCACAATGGACACGCCGGTCCGGCCCAGCTCGTGCAGGCCGATGCGCAGCCGCTCCACCGAGGCGAGCTGCCCGTACAGGTGCACCGGCACGATCGCGCGGGTGAGGTCGGTGACCGCGTTCAGGCCTGCGTCGACGTCGATCAGGTACGTGAGCGGGTTGACGTCCACGAGCACCACGCCGGCGCCGGTGCGCGCGACGGCCTCCGCGGTGGCCACGAACGTGTTCGCCGGGACGATCACCTCGCTGCCCGGGCCCACGCCCACGGCGCGCAGGGCCAGCTCCACCGCGTCGGTACCGTTGGCCACGCCCACGCAGTGCGGCACGCCGGAGAAGCTCGCGTACTCCCGCTCGAACGCAGCCACCTCGGTACCGCCGATGAAGGCGGTGTCCGCGATGACGCGCTTGAAGCCGGCCTCCACCTCCTCGGCCACTTCCGCGTGGGCCGCCGCGAGGTCGACAAGCGGGATGATGCTCATGGTCGTGCTCTCCCCTGCGTCGCTGGCTGTGTCGTCACTTGCGCTGTGTCATCACTTGCACTGAGTCATCACCTGCACTGGTGCCTCGCGCAGGTACCGGGCCGGGTTGCCGGCCCACACCTGCCCCGGTGGAACGTCGCGCAGCACGACCGAGCCGAGCCCGACCAGCGCGCCGGCGCCGATCGTCACTGACTCGCGGATCAGCGCGCCGGCGCCGATGTAGGAGCCGGCGGCGAGGAGCACGCCGCCGCCCAGCCGCACCCCCGAGGCGAGCGTCACGAAGTCCGCCACCGCGTCGTCGTGGGTCAGCACGGCCTGCGGCATGACCGCCACGTGCGCGCCCACCGTCACGTCGGCGGTGAGCACGGCGCCGGCCAGCAGGACCGATCCGGGGCCGACCACGCAGCCGGCACCCACCTCGGCGCTGGGATGCACGACGGTGGCGTACCGGTCCGGCGGCAGGTCCAGCCGCCGCACGACCCGCGCGCGGGCGGCGTAGTCGCGCGGGTTTCCCACGCAGACCACCACGGACGCGTCCATCCCCCGGGCCGCGGACAGCTCGTCGAGGACGGGCAGCCCGGACCGCACCTGTCCGTGCAGGGCCGGATCGTCGTCCAGGAAGCCGAGCAGCCGCCAGCCGGACCCGGCCCGTACGGCCGCCGCGGTCTCCCGGGCGAAGCCGCCGGCGCCCGCGATGACGAGATCCCTCACGGGGCCGCCAGCCGGCGCAACAGGCCGACGATGTACTCCTGATCGTCCTCGGTGAGCGCGTGGTGCAGCGGCAGGATCAGCGACTCCCGGGTCAGCCGTTCGGTGTTCGGCAGGCCTTCGGCCGGCCCAGCGCCCGCCGCCTGTCCAGCAGGCCGCGCATAGGCCGGTTCGAGGTGGGCGGCCATGATGCCGCGGCGGGCGGAGACCCCGGCGGCGGCCAGCTCGCGCAGTGTCTCGTCGCGGCTGGTGCCGAACTCCGGCTCCAGCAGGACCCAGAACGACTGGAAGTTGGTTTCCCCGTACGGCGGATCGGTGACCGCGCGCACCGCCGGTACCCCTCGCAGAAGCTCGTGGTAGCGGGCCGCGAGGGCCCGGCGCTGGGCGACCAGCGCGGCCAGGCGGCCCAACTGCACCAGGCCGACCGCGGCCTGGATGTCGGTCATCCGGAAGTTGTACCCGGTCTCCAGGTAGGCCTCCAGGACGGGCTGTGCGCTGGCGTGGCGTTCGGCGGCCGAGACGTTCATCCCGTGCTCGCGCAGCCGGCGCAGGCGCACCGCCCACTCCGCGTCGTCGGTGGTGAGCATCCCGCCCTCGCCGGTGGTGATCACCTTGCGTGGGTGGAACGACCAGGCGGCGATCAGCGCGCCGACGCCGACCGGTTGCCCGTAGGCGGTGGAGCCGGCGGCACACGCGGCGTCCTCCACCAGCCCGACGCCCCAGCCCTGGCACGCCTCGCGCAGCGCGCGCACGTCGGCCGGCACGCCGCCCTGGTGCACCGCGACGACCGCCCGGGTGCGCGGCGTGCGCACCGCGTCGATCGTCTCCACGGTGAGGTTGCCGGTGGCCAGCTCGACGTCGGCGAAGACCGGCGTGGCGCCGACGTAGCGGGCCGCGTTGGCGGTCTCTATGAACGACAGCGACGGCACGACGACCTCGTCGCCCGGCCCCACGCCCAGCGCGATCAGCGCCAGGTGCAGCCCGGTGGTGCAGGAGCTGACCGCGATGCCGTGCGCGGCACCGACCCTGGCCGCGAACGCCTGCTCGAACTCGGCCACCCGCGGGCCCTGGGCCACCCAGCCGGAGCGCACCGCCTCGGCGGCGGCCTGCGCCTCCTCCTCACCGAGGTACGGCAGCATCACCGGGATCTTGCGGTCCACTGTGGACATCCTCGGGTCCGGTGTCACTGGGTCGCCTCCCGGTTGCCACGCCACCACTCGACCAGACCCTCGAGCCCCTCGCTCAGGCCGATCTCGGCGCGGAAGCCGAGCAGGCGCTGCGCGGCGCCGGTGTCGGCCAGCCGGCGGGTCACCGCGTTGACCGTGCGCGCCGGGCCGAACTCGGGTGCCAGCTCCGACTTCATCACCTCGGTCAGCGCCTGTGCCAGCTCGCGCAGGCTCGTCTCGGTGCCGGAGGCGACGTTGAACACGTCGTCGGTGACGTCCGCCTCGGCGGCCAGGATGTTGGCGCGGGCGATGTCGGC
>JBBWZQ010000114.1:0-13734 GCA_039649115.1 Micromonosporaceae bacterium
CGGGCCGAACGCGGGTCCGGCGGGCGGGAGAAGTGCTCGGTCTCCAGGCTGATCAGGTCGCGCTGCGCCGACAGGCACAACTCCACCGACAGGGCGCCGATCTCATCACGGTCGGTCAGCACCTGGACGAGGTCGTACGGCTCGTCCAGCGGTCGCGCCGAGGACACGTAGGTCTGTTGCAGTACGTGCATCTCGTCGCGCAGCCGCAGCAGCGACTGGTACTGGTCGAGCATCTGGCGCTGCCGGACCAGGATGGCGTTGTCCACGGCCCTCGACGGTTCGACCGCGACGAGCAGGGGTTCGCCGACGTGCCGTTCCCGGGCGAACCCCTTGTCGATGAGTTCCCGTGCCGCCGCGGAACGGGCGAGATCCGGCTGGTCGGCCAGCGACAGCCCACCACTGGCGATGAGCCCCTGGTACAGCTCGGACGCCGGCTCGGACAGCACTGCCGTCAGTCCCGTCTTCATCGTCCCCCTCTGCGCGACCGGGATCGAGCGTACCTCGGCCGGTTCTGGCCAATGGCCTGGTCCGGCGCCCGCGCGGCAGCCACGTGAGCCCGGCCGGCCGATACCGTCTGCGGTGCCGCGGCCGCATCACCGCCGAGGCTGGGGAAGTGGGTCCGGGGGCGGGCCGGCGCCGTCGACGACGGCGCCCGGGCTCGTCGCTGCGGTACCGATCGCCAGGACTCCAGCGGCCGTCCACAGTGCGAACGGGTGCCCGGTGCCGTGCCGGCAAGGGGGCGGCGCGTCCGGCGGGCAGCGCGGCGACAACAACGGATACGGGGGACGCGTGATGATGGCACGGCAGCGATGGTGGTTGCGACTGGTGGCCGCGAGCACGACCGTCGCACTGGCCCCCGGGCTGGTGGCACCCGGTGGGCAGCGGCCGGGCCACGACGCCGGCCGGCCCAGACCGGCGGGGGCGAGTGACACGGCGCCGGGCCAGCGGACGGGTTCGGCGGGCGGGGGCAGTCACCAGGCCGGTGCGGACGCCACCCGGACCCCGCTGCGGTCCGCGCCACGCCAGGCGGTACGGCCGCCGGGCGCGGTACCGGACGCGGTGAGCCTGCCACCGGTCGTCCGGCCGGCGCCGCCACAGCCGGTACGGGTCCGGCCGACCGTCACCACCGGGGTCCGTACGGCCGCCGCCGGCGGCCACACGATCCGCCTGTCCGCGGCCGGCACGGTCAACGGCGGCACGGACGACACGTACGTGTCCACAGTGGCCGGAGGCGACCGCTCCGGGGCGCTGGACCTGCAGGTCGGCTCGCCGGACGGTGCGTCGAGGACGAGGTCGTTCCTGCACTTCGACCAGCTCCCGGTGAGCCTGCGCAACAAGTACATCACCGGCGCGACGTTGAACGTGGACGCCATCGACGCGGCCTCGTGCACCGCGTCGCCGGTCACGCTGTACGAGGTGACGTCGCCGTGGTCCGGCGGGTCGCTGCGCTGGCCCGGCGCCTCGGTCGGCCGGGCGCTGGCCAGCAGGTCGTTCGCGCACGGCAAGCCGGCCTGCCAGCCGGGCGGGGCGTTCGAGGGCTTCGCCATCGACCCGGACGCGGTGACCGACTGGACGCACGGCGACTCGTTCTTCGGGTTCAGCCTGCGCGCGGCGAACGAGAGCGACCCGAACGGCTGGAAGCGGTTCGCGTCGGCGAACTCGGCGAACGTGCCGTACCTCGACATCACCTACTCGGACGAGGGTGCGGCCTTCCAGGCGAAGCAGGTGCAGCTGCCCACCGCCAACACGCCGGGCCGGCTCGTGGTCACCGTCGACAACCGCGGCGGTTCCAGCTGGCCGGCGGGCGGCCCGTTCACGTTCGGGTACACCGTCAAGAAGAAGTCCGACGGGTCGGTGGTCAACCGGTCGGCGCATGTCGCGCCGCCGGGCACGGTCGCGCCGGGCGGCTCCGGCACATGGGACGTGGCACTGCCGGCGTTGACCCCCGCGGACTACACCGTCGAACTCACCATGTTCGACGCGCAGGGCCGCGATTTCCACACCCAGTACGGCGTACCGTACGGCGTCTTCGGCATCCGGGTGACCAATGTGCTGCCGGCGGTGAACTACGAACAACCCGGCAGCGGGGCCGAGGTGGGCACGCTCACCCCGACGCTGTACGCCGAGGGGGTCGACCCGGACGACTGGCCGGGCACCGGCCTGAAGTTCTCGTTCCGCATCTCGTCGAGCCCGGCCGGCAGGCCGGACTGCTCGGACGCGGGCTGGACCGGGTGGATCGGCCGCGCGTGGTCGGTGCCGGCCGGCCGGTTGTCGTGGAGCACGACGTACTACTGGTGGGTGCGCGCGCACGACGGGGTGGGCGCCGGCCCGTGCATCGGGCCGCTCGCCCTGACGACAACGGTGCCGCAGCCGGAGATCACCAGCCACCTGGCCGGTGCGGCGGCGCAGGCGCCGAGCCCGGGGGAGCCACCGGGACTCGACCCCCAGGTCGGCAACTACGCCACCTCGGCCGTGGACGCGTCGGTGCCCACGGCAGGACCGCCGCTGGCGATCAGCCGGACGTACAACAGCCTCGACCCGCGCCGGGACGCGGCGTTCGGCGCCGGTTGGGCGAGCCTGCTCGACATGCGCCTCGCGACGGACGACGACGGATCGGGCAACGCCGTGGTGACCTACCCGGACGGTACCCAGATGCGCTTCGGCCGCAATCCCGACGGCCGCTACGCCGCGCCGCAGGGCCGCAACGTCGCGCTCGTCCTCAACACGTCGACCGGCGTCGCCACGCTGCGCGACCGCGCCGGCAACCGGTGGGAGTTCGACGCGGTCGGCCGGCTGGTCACCGTCATCGCACCCACCGGCCTGGTGCAGCGGCTGAGCTACGACCGGGCGAGCAACCTGGCGAACGAGATCGTGGACGAGACGAGCCGGCGCAAGCTCGCACTGACCTGGACCGGCACGCACCTGGGCACCGCGCAGGCGGCCGGCGGTCCCACGTGGACGTACACGTACGACGGGGACAAGCTCATTCAGGCGTGCCGCCCGGGGCCGGCGCCGAACTGCACCAGATACGCGTACGCCCCCGGTTCGCAGTACCGCAGCACCGTGCTGGACGACAGCCCGCGCGCGTACTGGCGGTTCGGCGAGGCCACCGGTGCCGACGCGGCCAGCGCGGTGGCGCGGGACAACACCGACACCGGCTCCTACACCGACGTCACGCTCGGCGCGGCCGGTGGGCCGGGCGGCAGCAGCGACACGGCCGCGTCCTTCGACGGGGTGCAGAGCCGCGTCGCGCTGCCCAACCGGATCACCAGCACGTCGCTGTCCGTCTCGCTGGAGCTCTGGTTCCGTACCACGAGTGCGGGCGTGCTGTTCAGCTACCAGAACAAGCCGTTCCCGGCGCAGGTGCCGACACTGTGGACACCCGTGCTGTACGTGGGCACCGACGGGCTGCTGCGGGGCGGCTTCTGGGTGCCGAGCCCGATCGGGGAGCGCCAGGTGAGGACGGCCAGACCGGTCAACGACGGCGCGTGGCACCACGCGGTCCTCGCGGCCGCGATCGACCGGCAGACGCTGTACCTGGACGGTGCCGCGGTCGGCACGGTCAACGGTGTGATCGACCACGACCAGCAGGGCTACCTCACCGTCGGCGCCGGCCGGGGCCGGAACTGGCCGGCCACGAACAACGGCGACTTCTACTTCAACGGGTCCATCGACGAGGTCGCGCTCTACCCACACACCCTGGGCGGGCAGGCGGCCCGCGCGCACTTCACCGCCGGGCAGTCGGTGGACCAGCTGACGCGCGTCACGCTGCCGCAGGACGACCGGGTCTGGGCCGCGGTCGGCTACGACGGCGCAACCGGCCGGGTACGGACGCTGACCGACCACGACGGTCGGCAGTGGACACTCGACGCGCCGACGCAGCAGGGCTCGACGCGCGTCGTGCGGCTCGCCGGCCCGTACCCGGACTGGATCTACGCGTTCGACATCGACCACGGCGGCCGGCTCACCTCGCGCGGCCACAACGGCACGGTGGAGCGGTTCACCTACAACGCCGCCGGTTTCCTCGCCGAGATCGTGGACCAGAACGGGCATCCGACCCGGTTCACGACGGACAGCCGGGGCAACGTGCTGAGCGAGACGACGTGCCGGGCGACCAATTCGTGCGACACGTCGTACCAGGGCTACTTCCTCAACGCGGCCGACCCGCTGGATCCGCGCAACGACAAGCCGGTGTCCACTTCGGACGCCCGCTCGGCGGGCGCGACCGACCCGACCTACCAGACCACGTACGGGTACGACACGGCGGGCCGGCTGGTCAGCACCGGCTTCCCGATCCCGGCCGGAGCCCCGGCCCGCCCGGCGCAGAGCCAGGAGTACACGGCGGGCACCGAACCGGCGGTCGGCGGTGGCACCACGCCGGCGGGCCTGCTGGCCAGACAGGTCGGCCGGCGCGGTCAGGTCACCACGTACGCGTACACGGCCGCCGGCGACCTCGCCGCGGTGGTGTCCCCGACCGGGCTGCGTACCTCCTACGGGTACGACGCGATCGGCCGGACCACCACGGTCCGGCAGGCGAACTCGGGCGACGTGGCGTTCGGCACGACCACCTACTCCTACACGGCGCGCTCGCAGGTGGAGACCGTCACCGGGCCGGCCGTCACCAACCCGGTCACCGGGGCGAGGCACCAGCAGGTGACGCGGTACGGGTACGACGGCGACGGGAACGTCACCACGCTCACGCTGTCCGACGCGCTCGGCGGTGACGCGACCCGCGGCACCGCGTTCGGCTACGACAGCCACGACCGGCTCGTGCTCACGACCTTCCCGGACGGCGGCCGGGAGAGCCGGAGCTACGACCGGGACATGCGGGTGCTGACGGTCACCGACGCGACGGGCATCGCGTGGCACGAGGAGTACGACGACCAGCAGCGCGTGCTCGGCCGCACGGTCGAGGGCCCCGGGGTCGATCCGCAGAACAGCGACGCGACGTCACTCGTGCTGGAGTTCCGCGCCTACGACCCGGCCGGGCGGCTGGAGTCGGTGAAGGACGCGATGGGCCGGACCACCCGGTACACGTACTACGACGACGACCTGCCGGCGACGACCCGGTTGACCGGGTTCCACGACCGCGACGGGACGGCACGCGACATCGTGGTGGAACAGCGCTCGTACGACCCGGACGGCAACCTCAGCCAGTTCGTCGCGGCCGGCGGCGCGACCACGACCTACGCCTACGACCCCGCCGGTTACCTTGCCACCAGGGTGTTCGACCCGGCGGTGCTCAACCGGGCCGTGTCCTTCCGCAGGGACGCCGACGGCAACCCCGCCGCCGCGACCCGGACCGGTGCCGCCAGCCCGGGCCGGTCCGAGGCGACCACCTTCACCTACGACCCGGCGAACCTCGTCGTGCGGCAGGACGACCAGCTCGCCAGCGGCGTGTTCCTCAGCACCCGGTACGTGCGGGACGAGCGCGGTCTGGTGACGGCGCGGACCGACCGGCGCAGCAACACCACCAACTACTCGTACGACCCCACCGGCGCGCTGGCCGGCTCGACACTGCCCACAGTGGACACCTGGAGCGGCGGGCAGCTCACCGCCGGCGTGCGGCCGGCGGTGACGATCGGCCGCAACGCGTTCGGTGACATCACGGACCAGCGCGACCCGGCCGGCGCGGTCACCCGGACCGGTCGCGACACGATGGGCCGCGAGGCCACCGTGACGCTGCCGGACTACACGCCGCCGGGTGGGTCGACCATCAGGGCGACCACCACGACCGAGTACGACAAGGCGAGCCGGCCGGTCAAGGTGACCGACCCGCTGGGCCGGGTCCGGCAGACCGCCTACGATCCGGCCGGCCGGATCACCGCGCAGACGGTGCCCCAGGTCGGTACGGCGCCGAACACGTACCGGTTCGCCTACGACCGCGACGGGGAGCTGCTGGAGTCCACCGATCCGGTCGGCGACGCGCTGCGGTACACGTACGACGACCTCGGGCGGCAGGTCAGCGCCGCCGCGGTCGAGCGCTCCGGCGGTCCGGTCGCGTTCTACACGGCGTGGACGGACTACGACGACGCCGGCGACCCGACGAAGGTCACGTCGCCCGAGAACCACGCGGCGACATTCGCCTACAACGCCGCGGGCGAGAAGGTGACGGAGACCGACCCGACGAACCTCGTGACGCGGCACGGATACGACCTCGCCGGCCGCCAGGTCTCGGTCACCGATCCCGCCGGGCTGGTGACCACCACCGAGTACGACCTGCTCGGCCGGCCGCGCAAGGTGAGCCAGGCGAGCGGCTCCACCGTGCTGCGCGCGGTGCTGTCCGATGTGGACGAGAACGGCAACGTCACCGGCACGACGAGCCCCGAGGGCCGGCGGGCGGCGTACGTCCACGACGCCGCCGACCGGCTGATCCAGCAGACCGAGGTGGTCAACTCGTCGACATCCGTGGTGACCAGCCTGGGATATGACGCGGCCGGGCGGCGGACCCGCTTCGTCGACGGCAACCAGCACGCGACCGACTACACCTACACGCCGTGGGGCCTGTCGGAGTCCACTGTGGAGGCGGGCAGCACCTGGCTCACCTCGTACGACGCGGCCGGGCAGGCCGTGTCGCAGACCGCACCCGGCGGGATCAGGCGTACCCGCACCTTCGACGCGCAGGGCAGGCTCACCACCGAGACCGGTACCGGCGCGGACGCGACCACGGCCGACCGGTCGCTCGGCTACGACGCCGCGGGACGGCTGACCCGCGAGAGTACCCCGAGGGGCGACACCAGCTACGGGTACGACGACCGGGGACACCTCGTCCAGGCCAGCGGTCCGACCGGCAACGCGACGTTCTTCTGGTCCGGGGACGGGTTGCTGACGCAGCGGGTCGACCAGGCCGGTGCGGCGACCTTCGCCTACAACGCGGCGGGCCGGATCGCCTCGATGACCGACCCGGTCGTGGGCCGCACAGTCGACTACGGCTACGACTCCGCCGGCCGCGTCGGCAGCGTCACGGACCGGTCCAGCCCGAAGGTCAAGCGCGTCGTGAGCTACGACGACCTCGGCCGCACCCGGTCGGACGCCGTGCAGGAGACGTACGACTCGGGCGTGCCGCCGCGGGTGATGGTGGGCACGAGCTACGAGTACGACCGCGACGGCAACGCGACCGCGAAGACCGTCCAGAGTGGATCGGCGAGCGCCCGCAACACGTACCGCTACGACGGCGCCGGCCGGCTCTCCTCCTGGACGGCGCCGGACGGCGCGGTGACCGACTACGGCTGGGACGGCGCCGGCAACCGCGTCAAGGCGGGCGCCACGACGTACGCGTACAACGAGCACAACCAGCTCGTGTCGGACGGCACCGCGACGTACACGTACACGGCCCGGGGGACGCTCGACGCGGTGACCGGCCCGACCGGTACCCGGGACGTGGCGTTCGACGCGTTCGACCGGCTCGTCTCGGACGGTTCCGCGACCTACGCGTACGACAGCCTGGACCGCGTCACCCAGCGCGGCGCGGCGCAGTTCGGCTACGCCGACACGTCCAACGCGGTCGTGACGGACGGCTCGCGGGTGGTGAGCCGCACGCAGGACGGGAGCCCGTTCGCGGACAAGGCCACGGGCGGCGGTACCGGCCAGATGCTGTACACCGACGAGCACGGCGACGCGGTCGCGCGCTACCTGTCGGCCGACGTCGGGGGCAGCCGCACGTTCGACCCGTTCGGGAAGGTGGTCGCCAGTTCGGCAGAGCAGTCGACGCTCGGCTACCAGGGCTCGTGGACGGACCCGGACAGCGGGTCGGTGAACATGGCCGCGCGATGGTACAGCCCGTCCACGGGGACGTTCCTGTCCCGCGACAGCTGGACGCTGCCACCGACCCCGTCGGCCAACGCCAACCGGTACGCCTACGGAAACGGCGACCCGGTCGGCAACACCGACCCGTCCGGGCACTGCCTCCCCGAGTGCGCGATCCCCTCCCCGCCGCTGATCCTCCTCGGCATCGGGATCTACCTGTCCACCCCGCAGGGACAGGCACAACTGCGCCAGGCCATGGCGGCGGGTGGCCGGGCGGGCGCGGCCTTCGCCCACTGGGTAGGAAGCTGGCACGTGCCGTGGAGCCACGAGGCGACCTGGGTGAACACCGGGGCTCTCTCGATCCCGTTCGACGCGTCCTACGACCCGTACTACCAGCAGGAGTGGGACTTCACCCACCGCTCGTGCGGCGCCGCCTGCCGTGGCACCGATGTCAGTCGCCCGGGCAGCACAGCACCCGGACGCACCGGCGGCGGACCCGGCGGTGGCGGCAGCGTACCGGTCCAGCCACCACCCCCGCCGCCGCCACCGCCGTGGGTCATCAACGCGCTGACCGAGATCCCCCGGCCGCCGGCCGGTTCGACCATCACCCTCCCGCGTCCGGTCCGGCTGGACGCCGGCGGATCCGACGTCACGGTGACCAACCCGGGGCCGGCACAGACGGCGAAGGCGGGCCGGGACACCATCGACCCGACGCCGACGAGCGGCGACCCGCGGATCGGCATCCGGCTGAACGACGTGCTGCGGGCGCTGCGGCTGCTCGGCGAGGCCGAGCGGAGCAGCCGGGACCGCACCACAACCCTTCGGGACGACGAACGTGGCTGCCTTGAGGGCAACTCGCCGCAGAACCAGTTCTTCTACTGGGCACCCGGTCCGGGAGGCCGCGCGACCGGAGCCGAGGCATGCCTCGTCAGGCCGCAGCGGGGAACGCCGGCCACGGCGACCCCACCTGGCTGGCGGTCCGGCCTGGACCGCGGGCACCTGATCGCGAGCCAGGTCGGCGGTGACGGCGGCGACCCGAGAAACGTCGTCCCGCTCTACCACGATGCCAACATCGCCATGCGCAGCTTCGTGGAGACGCTGGTGACCAGGCGGGTCGCGGCGGGCGAGCGCATCTTCTACGTGGTGACCCCGCACTACAGCGGAAACAACGTGATCCCGGACTACCTCACCCTGTACGCGCAGGGAAACAGGTCGTTCTCCCAAACCGTCCGCGTTTCGAACTATCCATGAACCAACTATCCATGAAACACAGCACCAGAGAAGGCAGGTAACGAGCCATGAGAAGCTGGCGAATCGCAGCGGCCGGCCTCGCGGGGGTCATGGGCATGACATTGGCGGTGGCACCGGCGGCACTCGCCGATCCCGCGGACCCGGAGGTCCCCACGCTGGCCGCCGCGTTACGCACCGTCGCCGGGCTCCCGGAACCGGCCAACCCGGCCGGTGCACCGGTCCCGGCCCGGCGGGACAAGGAAAACCGGGTGGTGGTCTACGTCGAAGGTGACGACGCCGCGCTGCAGCCGGCGGTTGCCGCCGCCGGGGGAGAGGTGACCGCTGCCGCACCGGGGCTCGTGCGGGCCGCCGTGCCCGCGGCGGATCTCGTCCCGCTGGCGCAGTCCGCCGGCGTCACGGCGGTGCGGCCACCGGACCCGGCCGTCGCGCTGTCGGTGACGTCGGAGGGCGTCGCGGCCTCCGGCGCCGACGCCTGGCTCACCTCCGGCCGCACCGGCGCCGGGGTCAAGGTCGGCATCATCGACGTCGGGTACGCGGGCCTGTCCGCCGCCCAGTCCGGTGGCGAACTGCCCGCCGCGGGCCCCGGTCTGGTGCTGCACACCGATGGCTGCGCCGATCCGGGCGGCAGCCGGCACGGCACCGGGGTGGCCGAGGTCGTCCACGACATGGCGCCGGACGCCGTACTCTATCTGTCCTGTGTGGACGATTCGCTCGCCTTCGCCGCGGCGGCCGACTGGCTGCGGCAGCAGGGAGTCGCCATCATCTGCGCCTCCATCGGCTTCCCGAACACCGGGCGCGGCGACGGCATCAACGAGGACGCGAGCCCGGAGGGTGTGGTGCGCCGCGCCCGGCAGGCCGGAGTCCTCTGGGTGAACGCCGCCGGCAACGCGGCCCAGCTGCACCGCACCGGCCCGGCCGCCGACGCCGATCGCGACACGTTCGTCGAGTGGTCCGCGACGGCCGAGACGAACTCGGTGAACGTGGCCGCCGGCGGAGTCGTCACGGTGGCGCTCAAGTGGGATGCCTGGCCCAGGACGAACCAGGACCTCGATCTGTACATCATGGACGGACCGTTCCTGCCGTCCGGCACCGGCGACCCGCACATCGTGGCGAGCTCCCGGGCGAACCAGAAGGGTACGACCGGCGGGCTGGCCCCCACCGAGCAGGTCACCTTCACCAACCTCACCGCCGCGAGCCGGCTCTTCTACCTCGTGCTCAAGACCAACAGCGGCAGCGCCACGACCCGGTACGACCTTTCCGTGCTGGGGGACATCAGTGGCGAGCTGAACGTGCTGCAGTACAGCTCCGTGGCCGGCAGCGTCGTGGAGCCCGCCACCTCGCCGTACGCGCTGGCGGTGGGCGCGAGCAACGTGAACAGCAACGTGATCTCCAGCTACTCCAGCCAGGGCCCGACGATCGACGGGCGGGTCAAGCCGGACGTCACCGGACCGGACCAGGTCAGCACGTTCACGTACGGGGCCGGCGAGTTCCGCGGCACCTCTGTCGCGGCCGCCCACGTGGCCGGGGCGGCCGCCCTGCTCAAGGGTGCGAACCCCGCGCTGGACGCGGGCAACCTCGAATACCTCCTGCGCGACCAGGCGTCGCCACGGCGTTTCGACAGCCAGTTCGGCTACGGCACGCTCGCGCTGGGTGCGGCCCGCACGCCCGCGGCCCCGCACGGTGACCCGTTCACCCCGGTCAGCCCGACCCGGGTGCTCAACACCACCACCGCCCTCGGCGGGCACCAACGGACGTTCACCGCGGGGGAGACGTTCACGTTCGTCGTGCCGGGAGTACCCGCCGACGCCAGCGCGGTCGTGCTCAACCTGACCGGCATCCAGGCGTCGGCGAACACGTACCTTCGCGTGTACGGCGATCCGCAGCGCGTGCCGACCACCGCGGGCAACCTGCAGCTCGACAACGGGCAGGCAACGGCGGACATGGTGACCGTCGGGCTCGGACCGGACCGGGCGATCCGCATCTTCAACGCCCGGGGAACCGTGACCGTGCTCGTCGACCTCCTCGGCTACTTCAGCCCCACCGGCGCCTCGACGTACTTCCCGGAGGTCGTGCCGCAGACCGCTCTCGACAGCCGGACCGCCACCGGCGGCCACCAGCGCGTGTTCAACGGGAACGAGGAGTTCGCGCTGCAGGTCCGTGGGGTGCTCGGCGTGCCGGCCGACGCGTCGGCCGTCGCGGTCGCGATGATCTGCATCGGCGCCGGCTCCGACATCGACGTGTACCCGCAGACGTGGAGCGGCACGTCGTCCATCAACTGCATCGCCAGCCAGGCCCGCGCGAACATGGTCGTCACCGGTGTCGGCAGCGACGGGAAGATCCGCATCCGCAACCACGGCACCCAGACCGCGCACGTACTGGTCAGGATCCTCGGCTGGTTCGGACCGGGCGACGGCAGCCGGTACGTGTCGTTGCCCACTCCGGTGCGCATCCTCGACACCGCCCTCGGCAACGGTGTGCGGGGCGCGATCGGTCAGGGTCAGATCGTCACCCTGCCGGCCGGCCGGCTCAACGGCGTACCGGACCGGGCGACGGCCGTCATGACGACCGTGTACGGGTACCAGCCGACCGTCAACACCTACCTGACGGCGTGGCGGGCCGACCAGCCGGTGCCCGCCGCGTCCGCGGTCAATGTCGAGGCGGGACGGGTGCTGGCGGCCTGCGACGCCACGGCGGTCAGCCCGGGCGGCGTCGTCGCGATCCGGAACAGTGCCGGCTCGACCCGTGCGCTCATCGACCTGAGTGGCTACTTCACCCGGTAACCGCATTGACGTTCCTATATGCCTCCTGAGAGGATAGTTGTGCGTCCAAACTAAGTCCGCTCGAAGGGGGTTCCATGCTCCTGTCCAAGCGATCCGTCCCGCGGCGGATGGCCGTCCTGGTGGCGGCGGCAGCCGCCGTGCTCGCCGGGACCGCGGTGCGCCCCGCACCGGCCTTCGCCGCCAACACCTGCACCGCGTTCGGCACCATCACCCAGGGGAAGTACTGGATCAACAACAACCTCTGGGGCCAGAGCTCCGGCTCCGGATGGCAGTGCATCTGGGACAGCTACACCTCGGGCAACACCATCGGCTGGGGTACGTCGTACGGCTGGACGGGGCAGTCCAACTCGGTGAAGTCCTACGCCAGCTCGGTGCTGGGCTGGCACTGGGGCTGGAAGCTGTCCAACACCGGGCTGCCAGTGCAGCTGTCGGCCAACCACAGCGTCAACACGGGCTGGAACTTCACCGTCCGGCAGAACGGCGCGGTGACCCAGAACGTCTCCTACGACCTGTGGCTGCACACCATCTCGAACCCGACCTCCGCCAACAACCCGTCGGACGAGGTCATGGTGTGGCTGTACCGCTCCGGCGGCGCGGGCCCGGTCGGCACCCTGCAGGCCACCGTCAGCCTCGCCGGTACGAGCTGGAACCTCTACCGCGGCAACATCGGGTGGAACGTGTTCTCCTTCGTACGCGTCTCGAACACCACGTCCGCCACGCTGAACCTGCGCGACTTCCTCAACGACCTCGTCTCGCGGGGCTGGATGAGCAGCAGCAAGTACCTCACCAGCGTGGAGTCCGGCACCGAGGTGTTCATCGGCAACGGCCAGGTCGACACCAACTCGTACTTCGCCAACGTGGCGTGAGCCACTGACCGCAACGCGCAACGCCGCCGTCGACACGACGGCGGCGTTGCCCTGCCCGCCGGTCGGGGCGCAGTACGGTACGAGCATGGCGACGATCGAGGACGTGGCCCGAACTCGCGAAGCAGTACCCGCGAAGGCAGTTGAGTCTCCGGTAGGGGGAGGCGCGAGGGTGAGGGTATGCACGGCGACACGCTGTACTCGATCGGTGACCTGGCCCGGCGGACCGGCCTGACGGTCAAGGCCATCCGGTTCTACGCCGACCAGGGCATCGTGCCGCCCACGGACCGCAGCCCGGCCGGCTACCGCCGGTACACCATCGACGCCGTGGCCCGCCTCGACCTCGTGCGGACGCTGCGCGACCTGGGACTGGACCTTCCCACGATCCGCAAGGTCGTGGACCAGGAGGTTTCGCTGCCCAAGGTCGCCGCGGCGCACGCCGAAGCACTGGCAGTGCAGATCCGCATCCCGCGCCTGCGGCACTGGGTACTGACGACGGTGGCCAAGCGCGGGCTCACTCCTGAGGAGACGAATCTCATGCACAGGCTGGCCCAGCTCTCCGAGGACGAACGTCGGCGTCTGATCGGCGGGTTCCTCGACGCCGTCTTCAGCGGTCTTGACGCCGCCCCCGTATTCACGGGGGTCATGCGATCAATGACCCCTGAGCTGCCCGAGGAACCCTGATGTGGAGCAAGTCCAGGCGTGGGTGGAGTTGGCTGAACTGTCCCTGGACCCGGATTTCCGCGCCAGCGTGCGACGGATGGCCGAGGACCAGGCAGCCGAGCAGGCGCGAAGCGACACCATGATCCTGCACCGCGACTTTGCCACAGTCGTCCGTGAGCAGGCCGGTCCTGCCCTGGCAGCGGACATCGACCCGGCTTCGCGCCGGGCCGATCGGATCGTCACGGCGCTCACAGCTCACTACGCGCACGTCCTCGGCCGCCCCGACGACGTCGAGCGCCGCCGCCGGCTGTTGCCCCGGCTGGAGAGCGTGAACGACCCTCGCAGGTGGTGTCCCGTCAGGTGGTGTAGGGGATCAAGGCGAGAAGGCGCAGGTCGCGCGCGCAGTGGGCCTGTACGCGGCTCCATGCAAC
>JBBWZQ010000121.1:0-4165 GCA_039649115.1 Micromonosporaceae bacterium
CCCGGTTCCGGCTGTTCAGCGACTACGCGGCCCACCCGCGGGGTGCGCTGTCCTGGCGGTTCGAGCGCGCCCGCGGCGGCTCCGGGGTACTCGGCGACCTCGCCTCGCACGGCGTCGACCTCGCCCGGCACCTGCTCGGCGAGATCGACGCCCTGGTCGCCGACACCACGGTCGTCATACCCCGGCGGCCCCGACCGAGCGGCGCGCAGAGCCACTTCGCGCTGGCGACCGGCGACCTGGGCGAGGTGGAGAACGAGGACACGCTGAGCTGCCTGCTGCGCTTCGCCGGCGGGGCGCGGGCCACCCTGGAGGCCAGCCGGGTAGGCGTGGGCGCGCAGTGCGACTACGGCTTCGAGATCCGCGGCACGAAGGGCCTGCTGTCCTGGGACTTCCGGCGGATGGGGGAGTTGGCCGTCAGCGTGGGCGAGCAGTACCAGAACCAGAGCGTGCGTACCGTCTTCGCCGGGCCGGGCGACGGCGAGTTCGGTGCCTTCCAGCCCGGCGCCGGCATCGCGATGGGCTACGACGACCTCAAGGTCATCGAGGCGGCCAACTTCCTGCGGTCGATCGCGGAAGGCAAGCCGCACGGCGCGACGATCGGGGACGCGGTGCGCAGCGCGGTGGCCATCGACGCGATGGTGGAGTCGGTGCGGACCGGTGCCTGGGTGGAGGTCGGGCGGTGACCGTCCGGGTCGGCATCATCGGCACCGGCATCATGGGGAGCGACCACGCGCGGCTGCTCGGGACCGCCGTGTCCGGCGGCTCGCTGGTCGCCGTGTCCGATGTGGACACCTCGCGCGCGGCGGCGGTGGCGGCGCGCCATCCCGGGGTGCGCGTGCTGGCCGACCCGCTGGAGCTGGTCCGGGACGGCGGCGTGGACGCGGTTCTGATCGCCTCGTCCGACCAGACGCACGAGGAGTACGTGCTGGCCTGCCTCGCGGCGGCCAAGCCCGTGCTGTGCGAGAAGCCGCTCGCGCCCGGCGTCGCCGGTTGCCGGCGCATCCTGGACGCCGAGACCGCCCACGGCCGCCGGCTGGTCACCGTGGGCTTCATGCGCCGGTACGACCCGGGATACGTCGACATGAAGCAGGCGCTGGACAGTGGCCGGATCGGCGCGCCGCTGCTGCTGCACTGCGTGCACCGCAACCCGGCCGCGCCGGCCGGCCTGCCCAGCGCCGCGGTGATCACCAACTCCGCCGTGCACGAGCTGGATCTGACCCGCTGGCTGCTCGGCGAGGAGATCGCGTCGGTCACGGTACACACGCCGCGGCGTGCCACGGTGGCCGGCGGCACGCAGGACCCCCAGTTCCTCGTGGTCGAGTCGGTCGGCGGCGTGCTGGTGTCGGTCGAGGTGTTCGTCAACGCCCGGTACGGGTACGACGTGCGCTGCGAGCTGGTGGGCGAGGAGGGCACGGTGACGCTGGACGCGCCGCCGGCCACCCTGCTGCGGCACGGTACCGCGGCCGCCCGCGCGCTGCCGGTGGACTGGCGGCCCAGGTTCGCCGAGGCGTACCGGCGGGAGCTGCAGGACTGGGTGGACGCGCTGGGTACCGGCCGGGCGCCGGCCGGCGCGAGCGCCTGGGACGGGTACGCGGCGACGGTGGCAGCGCAGGCGGGCGTGGCGGCGCTGGAGTCCGGTACCCCCCAGAAGGTCGAGCTCGACCCCCGCCCGGCCCTCTATCGCTAAACCCGGCTTCGTACCCTGGATCGGTGAGCGACGGTGCCGAGTATCCGCCACCCAGGCCCGGTGCGTCCAGGTCGACCTCCCGGCGCCCGCGCTGGAAGACCTGGAAATGCTCACGTGCGAGCGGCAGCCGGACCGGTGGCTGGTGGAACTGCGGCGGGCCGACCGGGGCGGGTACCTGCGCGGCCGGCCCTGGCCGGACGGCGTCGCCCTGGGCGCCACGGTCATCGTCCCGGACGGCGCGCTGGACGGCCGGGACATCGAGGTGACGCTGGTCGCCAAGCGCGACGTCGACGCGGCCATGCAGGTGCGGTGGCAGCAGATCGAGGCCTACCTGGCGCGTCACCGCGGCACCGGGCGCTAGCGCACGGCCACTGCTCCGCGAGGCAGGCGAGCTAAGGGGAGGCGAGGACGGGGAGCAGGACGTGCGAGGGGCGCGCCGGATCGTGGAACACCTCGTGCCGGCAGGAGCGCATCGCCACCGCGTCCGCGATCGGCTCGCCCGTGCCGTGGTTGCGCGGGTACCGGGGGAAGGCTCCGCCGCTGACCTGAACCCGGATCCGGTGCCCGCGGCGCAGCCGGTACCCGGTGGGCCACATCGCGACCTCGGCGGCCACGGTCCCGTCCGGTCCCGGGCCGGGGGAGTCCGGGCGCAGCCGCAGGATGCCGTCGCTGATGTTGCGGGACACCCCGCGACCGTCCACATCGCACAGTCGTACGAACACGTCGGCGTGCGGCAGTTCGGTGCGCACGTGCACGCGCGCCCGCACCTCACCCATCAGGTCCAGGTCGCGCTCCAGCGGCGCCGTCGTGTACCGCAGGACGTCCGGCCGCGCCTCGAGCGCGCGGTTGTCGCGCTGCCGGTTCTTCCCCCAGATGAGCGGGCCGCCCACCGCCGGTGTCGGGTCGGCCGGGTCGTAGGTGAACCCGTCCGGCCCGCCGTCGGGCGGTGGCTGCCAGTCCAGCCCGCCGTCCGGCTGCAGGTACAGGGCGGTGGGCGTGGCCTGCGCGGGCGGCCACTGGGCGAATTCCAGCCAGGTGCCCGCGTGCTGCAGGTACGCGCGCACCGGGAGGCGGTCGGGCAGGCGCTCGCCGAGCAGGTACGCGCGCAGCCACTGCAACTGGTCGCGCACCTGCTCCTTGAGCGCGGGCTGGTCGGAGTGCGCCCAGGGACCGATGGTGATGCGCGCCGTGCGTCCGGCGCCGGCCAGCGCCGTGAAGTCGCGCAGCTGCCGGGGCAGGAAGATGTCGTACCAGCCGGCGATCATGGTGGCCGGCGACGTCAGGCGCGCCGCCGCGGTGCTGTGGTCGCTGGCGGCCCAGAAGTCGTCGCCCGGTTCCGCGTGCCCGACCACGTCGCGCCAGAACCGCCACGGCCGCCCGATCGCGGCCACGTCCGCCTCGCGCAGCGGCAGGTGCGCCATGGCGCGCAGCGTGCGGCGCTGCTGCACCGGGTCCAGCAACGCGCGCAACGACGACACCCGCTCCTGCCGGCCGGTCAGGGCGGTCCAGGACATCGCGCTGTACAGGCCGAAGGAGCCGCCGGGGTAGTGGTTGCTGTTGAACTCGGACGCGGTCACGCCGAGGCACACCGCCTCGAACGGCGGATCGAGGTACGGACCCACCGCCCACTGGGTGAACCCGAGGTAGCTCGGGCCGGCACCGGCCAGCCGCCCGTCGCACCAGGGCTGCGCGCGCACCCAGGCGGCGGTGGCCAGCCCGTCCTCCTTCTCCTGCCGCAGCGCCAGGAACTCGCCGCCCGAGCCGAAGGTGCCGCGCACGCTCTGCACCAGCACCTGCAGCCCCTGGCGCGCGTACGCGGCACCGAACACGGTGCCCCAGAACCCGCGCCGCCCGTACGGGCACCGGACCACGACCACCGGCATCGGCTCGTCACCGGCCGGCCGGTACCGGTCGGCGAGCAGCACCACCCCGTCCGGCATGGGTACCCCGAGATCCCGCTCGACGTGGATGCGCGCCACCCGCGGCGTCACCCCCAGCGCCCGGTCGACGATCCGGTCCATGATGCCGACCACGAGCGCCTCCCGCCACAACAGAAGATCAGGATTCCTGACCCACGCAACCCCGTCAACCTCACCCGCCCCGTCCCGCCGGCCACCGTGATCTCGCCCGGAGTGGACCTTGGAATGTCGTTCCGGCTGGAGCGAGCATTCCGTTCCAAGATTCAGAAGGTGCAGCACTCCGCGTCAGGCAACGCCATCCGTATTCTTGGCGGGTCGACATCGCAGTAGCGGGGAGTACGCCGTGCGCACTGACTACATCGGCCTGCGGGTCGCCCGGTGGCGCGATATCGGCGGCATCACCAGCAGCAGCTCGCCGACGCGGTGGGTGTCACCCGCGAATACATTTCCATGATTGAGAACGGCCGGCGGCCGGTGACGAAGCGCTCACTCCTGATCGCTCTCGCCCGGGCGCTCCGCGTCTCGGTCACCGATCTGGCGGGTCAGCCGCGCGAGCCGC
>JBBWZQ010000144.1:0-16581 GCA_039649115.1 Micromonosporaceae bacterium
TCTGCAGAGGGTCGAACTGTCCGCCGAGGCGATCCGGCTCGCCCGGCTCGTGCACCGGGTGCTGCCCGAGGACGGCGAGGCGGCCGGGCTGCTCGCGCTGATGCTCCTCACCGACGCCCGCCGACCGGCACGGTCCACCTCGTCATGCAGGGCAGCGATCGCGGCCTGGATCTGGTACTCACCGAGCGGCGGCGTACCGAAAGCTTCGACCGCGAGTGCCACGCCTTTGGTGATCTGGCCGTGGTCCCACAGCGACCGGTCCTGCTCGGCCAGCGGAATGATCTCCCCGCCTTTGCCGGTCCGTGCTGTACGGCGGGCATCGGTCAGCAGCATCAGGGCGAGCAGCCCGGTGACCTGCCCGTCGTCGGGCAGCTGCGTACGGACGGCGCGGGTCAGCCGGATCGCCTCGGTGGAGAGGTCGGTGCGCTGCAACTCCGCACCACTGGTGCTCGTGTAGCCCTCGTTGAACATCAGGTACAGGACGTGCAGCACGGCGCGTACCCGATCGTCGCGCTCGGCCGGCGGTGGCAGGGTGAAGGTCGCGCCCTCGTCGAGGATGCGCTGCTTGGCGCGGCTGATCCGCTGCGCGACGGTGGCCTCCGGGACGAGGAAGGCGCGGGCGATCTCGGCGGTGGTCAGCCCGCCCACCGCCCGCAGCGTCAGCGCGATCTGCGAGGGCGCCGACAGGGCCGGATGGCAGCACAGGAACAGCAGCGTGAGGGTGTCGTCGTGGCCGGCGGGCGGCTCATCGGCCGGCGGCCCGGACGCCATGGCCGAGACGCCCTCCTCCCGCCGCCGGCGCGCGGTGTCGCTGCGCGCCCAGTCGGCCAGCCGGCGGGTGGCGACGGTGAGCAGCCAGCCGCGCGGGTTGTCCGGCACCCCGTCCCCCGGCCACCGGGTCGCCGCGGCGAGCAGCGCCTCCTGCACGGCGTCCTCGCACGAGTCGAGGTACCCGTACCGGCGCATGAGCACGCCGAGGACCTGCGGTGCGAGGCCCCGCAGCAGTTCCTCGACCGGCTCCGCGTACGTCACCCGGGCGCTCCCCTCAGGCGGGCGCTAGCAGGCCCTGCCGCTGCACGACCGATACCGACAGGGTCTTGTAGCCCACCTCGTCGAAGAGAACCACCATACGGTCGTCCTCGTAACGCATCACCGTGCCCTGCCCCCAGCTGGCATGCCGCACCGCGCTGTGCAGCGGGTACGGGCCCGTGGCCCGGCCCACCTTCGCGGTGCCCGCCTGGCAGTTGTCGCAGTGCCCGCAGGGCCGGGACAGGTGCTCGCCGAAGTACGACAGCAGCGCCTGGGTGCGGCAGCCCGCCGTCTCGGCGAGCCCGCGCATCATGTCGATGCGGGAGCGCTGCAGCCGCTGGTGCCGCTCGGCCTCCTGCAGCGCGAGCCGGGCCGCCTCGGCCGGCTCGGGTGCGTACCGTGGCGCCGTCCACCGGCCGTGCTGCCCGGTGTGCGCCGCGCCCACGTGCTCCAGCAGCGCCAGGAGCTGCGGCAGCTTTCGGGGGCCGAGTCCGGTGTGCTCGGCCAGCGCGTTCCTGCTCCGCGGCGGGCCGCAGCGCAACGCGGCGGCCAGCGCCGCCAGCTCCGGCTCGCTGGGTGCGCCGCCGGTGAAGTAGCGCTGCAGGGCGATGTCCTCCGGCCGGTACAGCAGGACCGCCTGTGCCGGCCCGCCGTCCCGCCCGGCCCGGCCGATCTCCTGCAGGTAGCTGTCCGGCGAGTCGGGCAGCGCCACGTGGACCACCCAGCGGATGTTCGGCTTGTCGATGCCCATGCCGAACGCCGAGGTGGCCACCATGATGGGCACCCGGTCGTCGAGGAAGTCCTCGTGGCGACGGGTACGCTCGCCAGCCGCCATGCCGCCGTGGTAAGCCCGCGCCGGGAAGCCGGCCTCCGTCAGCCGACCAGCCAGCTCCGCCGCGCCCTTGCGGGTCGGCGTGTAGACGATGCCGGGCACGGACAACTGCTCCAGCGCGGCCAGCAGTCGCTGCCACCGGTGCTCCCCGGTCGGGCAGTGCACCGCCGACAGGACCAGGTTGGGCCGGTCCAGCCCGGCCATCACCAGCCGGGGCTTGCGCAGGCCGAGCCAGCGCGTGATGTCCTCGCGCACCGGCGGTGAGGCGGTGGCGGTCAGCGCCACCACCGGCGGCCGGCCCAACTCCCGGATGACGTGGCCGAGCTGCAGGTAGTCGGGGCGGAAGTCGTGGCCCCAGGACGACACGCAGTGCGCCTCGTCGACCGCGACCAGTGCCGGGCGCACCTTCCGGACCTCGGCGAGGGTCTCCGGCTGGGCGAGCTGCTCCGGCGTGATGAACAGGAACCGCGCGGTACCGGCGGCCAGCGCCTCCAGCGCCGCCCGCCGCTGGTTGGCGGACTCCGCGGAGGAGATGCGCACCGCCTCGTGCCCCCGGTCGGCGAGGCCGGCCAGCTGGTCCTGCTGGAGGGCGAGCAGCGGCGAGACGACCACGGTCGGCCCGCGCAGCAGCGTCGCCGGCACCTGGTAGATGGCGGACTTGCCGGCGCCGGTGGACAGCACCACGAGGGCATCGCGGCCACGCAGGACGGTGCGCATCGCGGCGAGCTGCCCGTCGCGCAGCGAGCGCCAGCCGAAGTGCTGCCGGGCGGCGCGGCGCAGGCGCAGGGAGTGCGGGCGAGGGAGCATGGCAGGGATCTTCCCACGCCGGTCAGCTCCGTGCCCGGGGCAGGATCTCCTTTGCGTACAGGTCGAAGAAGCCCGGCCAGTGCGGCCCGATGTTGTTCACGTAGATCTCGTCGTACCCGGCCTTGACATACTTCTCCAGCATCTCCAGGTGCCGGTCCGCGTCCCGCCCGCACACCACGGCGGAGCGCGTCATGTCCTCGGTGACCAGGCTGGCCACCTGCTCGAAGTGCTTCGGCGACGGCAGCACCTGGGACAGCTCCCCCGGTGCGCCCTCGTTCGCCCAGCGCTCGTGCGCGATGCGTACCCCTTCGTCCTCGGTCGGCGCGTAACAGACCTTGAACCCGGCGGCGGCCGGCTTGCCCGCGCCGCCGGCCGCCCGGAACTGCTCGACCATGGCCGCCTCGGGCTTCGTGCTGACGTACCCGTCACCGATGCGCCCGGCCAGCTCGATGGACTTGCGGCCGAAGCCCGAGACGTACACCTCGGGCGGCTCGTCGGGCACGGTGTACAGGCGGGCAGTGTCCACTGTGTAGTACCGGCCCCGGTGGTCGACGAACTTGCCGGTCCACAGCTTCCGCATCACCTCGACGGCCTCTTCCAGCATCTCCAGCCGCACGTCCGCGCTCGGCCACGGGTCGCCGTAGATGTGCTCGTTGAGCGCCTCCCCCGAGCCGACGCCGAGGACGAACCGGCCCTCGTGCAGGACCGCGCTGGTGGCCGCCGCCTGCGCCACGATCGCGGGGTGGATGCGCCGCGTCGGGCAGGTCACCGCGGTCGTCACCGGCAGCCGGCAGACCTGGCTCAGCGCGCCGATCATGGACCAGACGAACGGGCTCTGACCCTGCGCGTCCATCCACGGGTGGAAGTGGTCGGAGATCCACAGGCCCTCGAACCCGGCCCGCTCCGCCATCGTGGCCTGCTCCAGCAGTTCGGCCGGGCCGAACTCCTCGCAGGACAGGAAGTATCCGATGCGCATGCTCATGCCGCTCTGGTACCCGCGGGGACCTGTAAGAATCGGGTCATGCGCATCGGACTGCAGATCCCCGAATTCACCAATCCCGGCGGGCCGGCCACCCTCGGCCACGACCTGGCCACCGTCGCCCGTACCGCCGACGAGCAGGGCTTCGAGGTGGTCAGCGTGATGGACCACTTCTTCCAGATCGGGGCCGTGGGACCGCCCGAGAAGGAGATGCTGGAGGCGTACACGACGCTCGGCTTCCTCGCGGCGCACACCAGCCGCGCCAAGCTCGTCACGCTCGTCACCGGCGCGGTGTACCGGCACCCCGGCATCCTCGCGAAGATCATCAGTACCCTGGACGTGCTGTCCGGCGGGCGCGCCTGGCTCGGCATCGGCGCGGCCTGGAACGAGGCGGAGTCGCGCGGGCTGGGCATCCCGTTCCCGCCGGTGGCGGAGCGCTTCGAGCGGCTGGAGGAGACGCTGCGGATCTGCCTGCAGATGTGGCGCGGTGACGACAAGCCGTTCCACGGCAGGCACTACCAGCTGGAGCGCCCGCTCAACTCGCCGCAGCCACTGACCCGGCCGCACCCGCCGATCATGATCGGTGGCGGCGGGGAGCGCAAGACGCTGCGCCTGGTCGCGAAGTACGCGGACGCCTGCAACCTGTTCCCCGGCCCGGACCTCGCCCACAAGCTCGACGTGCTGCGCGAGCACTGCGCCCGGGAGGGCCGCGACTACGACACGATCCGCAAGACGGTGTACTACCGGTTCGACGTCGGCCCCGACGGCGAGCGCGTCGCGCAGACCGTCGACGACCTCCACCGCCTCGCCGACCTCGGCTTCGACCTCGCCCTGGGCCAGGTGGTGGACGTCTTCTCCGTTACCCCGCTGGAAATCCTCGGCCGCGAGGTCATCCCGGCACTCTCCTGATGTGCGGGGTCGCGAGGGTCACCGGCAGTCACCCGTGATCGTGGTGGCTCGGCGCTCACCGGGCGGTACGCAATCTTGGCGGGAACGGCACCGGATCCGGTGCCGTTCCCGCCAAGATCCCACCTCGGGCATGATCACGGCGACTTGGGGCAAGCCCGGCCGCTGCCGCAGGTGGACGGGCGCGGGTTAGTTGGTGGGGCCGCCGGCCACGTAGACGACCTGGCCGGAGACGAAGCCGGCGGCGTCGCTCACCAGGAACGAGACGGTGTGCGCGATGTCCTCGGGGCGGCCGACCCGGCGCACCGGGATCTGCTCGGCGGCGCCCTTCTGGAAGACGTCGAAGGGTACCCCCACGCGCGCCGCGGTCGCGGCCGTCATGTCGGTCACGATGAAGCCGGGCGCGATCGCGTTGGCGGTGACCCCGAAGGGACCCAGCTCGATGGCGAGCGTCTTGGTGAAGCCCTGCAGCCCGGCCTTTGCCGCCGAGTAGTTGACCTGTCCGCGGTTGCCCAGCGCGGACGTGCTGGACAGGTTGACGATGCGGCCCCACTTGGCCTTCGTCATGTACGCCTGTGCCGCCCGGCTCATCAGGAACGCACCGCGCAGGTGCACCCCGATGACCGTGTCCCAGTCCTCGTCGGTCATCTTGAACAGCAGGTTGTCGCGGATCACGCCGGCGTTGTTCACCAGTACCGTCGGCTCGCCCAATTCGGCGGCCACCCGCGAAACAGCGGCGGCGACCTGGTCGGCGTCGGACACGTTGGCGCCGACACCGAGCGCCCGGCCACCGGCGCCGGTGATCGCCTTCACCGTCTCCTCGGTGGCCGCCTGCGCCAGGTCCAGCACGGCCACGGCGAGGCCGTCGGCCGCCAGGCGGGTGGCGGTCGCGGCGCCGATGCCCCGGGCCGCTCCGGTCACGATGGCTACCCGCTGTGGTGTGTCGGTCATCTGCCCTCTCTCCGTTCTCGATGTTCGTTGTGCCGGGCCGCCCGGTCGTCACGGGCCGCCGCACGGAGCCGGCGCATGCCGGCCAGCCAGCGCTCCCGGTCGGCCGCGCGGCGCCGCTCGTAGTCGGCCACCGCCGGGTGCGGCAGGATCAGGAAGCTGCCCGCGGCGAGCGCGGCCACCACCGCGTCCGCGACCTGTGCCGGCTCCAGCACGGCCCCGGCGTGCAGCGTGGTGGACCCGGCCGGCGCGCCGGCCACCATGGGGGTACGCACCGCCTGCGGGCACAGGCAGGAGAAGCCGACCCCGGCGCCGCCGTACTGGATGGCCAGCCACTCGGCGAGCGCGACCGAGCCGTGCTTGGTGACCGCGTACGGCGCGACGTCGGCCTCGGTGAGCAGGCCGGCCGCGGAGGCGGTGACGAGCAGGTGGCCGTGGTCGCGGGCGAGCATCCGCGGCAGCACGTGCCGGGCCGCGTACAGGTGGGCGAGCACGTGGACGGACCAGGCGCCGGCCCAGTCGGCGTCGGTACCGAGGCCGGGTTGCGCGATGATGCCGGCGTTCGAGCACCAGAGGTCGATCCGGCCGTGCCGCTCCTCGATCAGGTCGACCAGCCGCGCGACCCGCTGCTCGTCGGTCACGTCGAGCTGGTACCCGGTCGCGCCGGGTATCGCCGCCGCGACCTGCTCGGCGGCCTCGCCGTCGCGGTCGAGCACGATGACCGCGCGGGCACCCTCGGCGCCGAACCGTTCGGCGAGCGCCCGGCCGATGCCGCTCCCCCCGCCGGTCACCACGGTCAGCGCGTCACGAACCGCAGTCAGCATCGGACTCCTCGCAGCAACCGGCCGGTAACATCCCCGGGTGCCTGCACTGTACGACGCCGGGCTACAGCGGTACCGCCGCACCGGCTCCGATCGCGGTCTCCGCGGCCGTGAGAATGGCCACCACCTCGCGCCCGAAGCGCACATCGCACCGGTGGCCGCGGGCACCGGGCGGGGCAGCGGCGGCGGCGACCAGCTCGGTGATCGCGTTGCCGAAGGCGGCGACCCCGTCGAGGTCCTGCGCCGGCACGGACACCAGGCCCGCCTCGCCGTAGAAGAGATCCTCGTAGGTGGCGGTGGCCGGGGGCGCGTCCAGGCTCAGCGCGAGCGTGCTGACCGCGCCGGCACGGTGGTCCAGCGTGACGTACGCGGTCTGGTGCGGGCCGAGCGTCGCGTACACGCGGGCCACCGGGCCCAGTACCGGCAGGATCAGCGACAGCGCGTGCGGCCCGACGTCCCACAGGCCGCCCTTCTCGCGGCGCCAGGGCGAGCCGCCGAACGGGTTGCCGGGCTGGAAGATCGAGGCGAACAGGGTGACCCGGGCACCGGCCCAGCCACCGGTACCGGCCGCCTCGCTCAGGAAGTCCTCGATGGCCGGCGCGTACCGGCGGGTGAAGAAGATCACCGAGGCCAGGTCGCGCTCCCGCACCGCGCTCACCACCTCGTCGGCCGCCGCGATGGTCAGCGCGAGCGGCTTGTCCAGCAGCAGGTGCTTCCCGGCCCGGGCGGCCCGGGCGGCCAGTCCCGCCTGGATGTCCGGCGGCAGCGCGACCGCGACCGCGTCCACGTCGGCGAGCAGCGCGTCGACGTCGTCGTACGCGCGCACCCCGCACCGGTCGGCCAGCGTCGCCGCCTTGCCGGGATCCCGCCCCCAGACGCCGACCAGCGTGGCGTCCCGGTGCGCGGCCAGCCCGGCCGCGTGTACCTCCGCCGCCCAGTAGCCGGTGCCGAACAGCCCGAACCGCAGCGCCATCGCCGCTCCCTTCCCGCCGGTCCCCGCGCGCCGCGCCGCACGGGGACAACGTGTGCGAGCCTACGGCAGGAGGGAGAGCCGGTGGACCGGCCGGACTGGGTGTCGCCGGAGATCGACATCGAGCGGCCCAGCGCCGCCCGGATGTACCACTAGTACCTGGGCGGCTCGCACAACTTCGCGGCCGACCGGCAGGCCGCCGAGGCGCTCGTCGCCGCGGTACCGGACGTGACGGTCGGGGTGAAGGCGAACCGCGCGTTCCTGCTGATCTCGCACGGCAGCGCGGTGGTCCGGCCCGGCCAGGCCAAGGTCGGCGCGGACGTGTACCGGACCACGGCCACCCCGCTGTCGCTGCGCGGTCCCGCCCAGGTGGCGGCATTCTTCGCCGGGCTGGAACTGGTCGAGCCCGGGATCGTGTGGGCGCCACAATGGCACCCGGACTCGCCGGCGGAGGTCGGCGGGCAGCCCGGGGACACCGGCATGGTCACCGGTGTCGCGGTCGAGCCGGGGCGGCGCGCCCCCTAGCCGCGAGCTTGCCGAGCGGCTGGCAGCCAGCGCACCTGTTGTCGCGCCGCCCCGGTGCCACCGGTCAGACGATCTTGTACACGTGGTGGGCCCAGCCGGCGAAGCTGTCCGACCAGGTGCCGTTCGCGTCCGCCTGTACCGTCCTGTTCTCGCCGACCACCTGCACCGTCCTGCCGGCGGCCGCGGCCACCGTGAACGTGGCGGTACGGGTGTTGGCCGAGGAGCCGGCCGCGATGACGTACCGGCCGGCGGCGTCGGCCCGCAGGGTCGCGTCGGCGTTGGTCACGCTCAGGCCGGTGGGCTGGCGCTGGGCGTTGAGGATCGGCGCGAGGGAGGCGATCGCCGCGTCGACCTTCTTGACCACCGCCACCGCGTCCGGGTGGTCGAACAGCCCGTCCTCGGTGAACCCGGTCTTGAAGAAGTCGTGCACGAAGTACACGATGCCGTTGGCACCGTGCGCCAGCTCGGACCAGACGCCCGCCTCGATGGTGGCCGCCGCGATCGTGCCACCGGACGAGTACGGCGCCCAGCTACCCGGGTTGTCACTGAACGGGTGCCCGGTCTCCACGAAGCCCCAGGCCGGCTTGGTCGCGCCGCACAGGGTGCGCACGTGGTCGACCGCCTTGCCGTAGAAATCGGGCGTGTGCGCGTTGGCGGGCTCGTAGCCGTCGGTGGCCGCGTAGTAGTCCGAGGAGCTGATGTCCACCTGCGAGCAGTACCTGCGCAGGCCGTTCGCGTCGTCGTGCGCGCCGATCCAGGGGTACAGGCTGAACGCCTTGCCCCAGTTGTTGTAGACCGGCCGGCCCGGGTCCGCCGCGTGGATGCCGTTGGCCGAGTTGGTGACCTGGTCCGGCGTGATGTGTGACGGGTTGGTGCTCATGTCCTGCTCGTCGCCGAGCTGGTAGCCGGCCAGCGCCGACGCGCCGCTCATGGCCTTGGCGCTGCTGATCCCGCTGTCTCCGGCCAGCGCGTACATGCCGGCCGCCTTGATGGCCGAGAGCTTGGCACCCGAGGTGCCGCCACCCGGGAAGTCCCAGAGTCCGGCGAAGGTGTTGACGCCCACGTTCCTGAAGTTGGTCGCGTTGGTGGCGCCGTTGCGGCTGCGCGTCGGATCCTGGTCCCACACGGCGATGGGGAAGAAGTTCGGATCGGACGGCAGCGCGGTGGACCACTTCGTGTAATAGGCGGGGGTGAACTCGCCGGTCGACGCGGGCGGCGTGCCGCCGGCGGTCTGGGTGGACGCCGGCGTGCCCGGCGTACTGGGCGACGGCGACGCGGCCGGGGACGGCGGCAGCGCCACCGGCGAGGCCACCGACGGTGACGGGTCCGGGGGGCCGGCGGAGTGCGCGGGGACGATCTCCACGGCGGCCAGGTTCCACCGGTCCTGGTCGGGGCTGCGGGAGCCGAACCGCACGGTGGTGCCGGGCTTGGTCAGCGCTGCCTTGGTGCGCTGCACCCAGTAGGTGTCGCCGATGCTGGTGTCCACGGACTGGTCGACCATGCGCTGGTAGCGCATCAGGGAGCGGGGTACCGCGCGGTCCCAGTCGTTGCCCACGCCCCAGATCCACGAGCCGGCGCGCGCGGTCGTCGCGGTCAGCGACGCGGCCCCGCGTGCCGCGGACGCCTGCGCGGCGGTGCCGATCGGGGCGGCGCTGTCGGCGCCGACGAACGCGGCCACGGTCAGTTGCCCGTGCCAGGCGCCATTGGCGCGTACCGCGGTGACCCGCGCGCCGGTGAGCGCCGCCGGCGCCCAGGCGGCCCAGATCTCGGCGGCGCCGGCCTGCTCGTGCGACTGCACCACCGGCCGCCACGACAGGCCGGCGCCGGTGACCGACGCGAAGGTCTGGGTGCCGGTCTCGGGGCCGTCGGTGGCCAGGAACGCCACCAACAGCTCGCCGCCGCTCCTGGTGGCCAACGCGGGCGATTCGATCGAGGCAGCGGCGGTCACCTGCTTGGTGGTGACCGCGGTGTCCAGGGCCAGGGCGCTGGCATAGCTGGGCAAGGCGACCACGATCACGCCGCCCATGACGAGCCCGGTGGCGGCCAGGGTGATGGCGACCTTCTTCTTCGTCAATGAGAGCTTCACACCATGTCCAACGTCCGAGCCGGGGTCGACCTCACAGCCGATGGCCAGATTCCTGCATCCGGTTGTGGGAGTCTTAACGATGGTGCGGGTGCGTCGGGCGTTCGGACCCGCACGGTACGCTCGCCGCCATGCGCAGGCGGCGAACGGCGTGTTCGGTACTGGTACTGATACTGTCCGTGTCCGCGTGTGGTACGTCGGCGACCCCGCAGCAGCCCGCGGATGTGCCCGGCGACTCGATGAGCGCACCCTCCACCCAGGGCGGTGCCGGCGACTCGCCCGCTGACTGGCCCACGTATCACCATGACAACGCGCGTACCGGCATCGCCGCCGGCTTCGGTACCGTCACCAGGCTGACCCCCGCGTGGCGCGCCACCCTCGACGGCGCCGTGTACGGGCAGCCGCTGGTCGTCGGCGACATGCTGCTCGCGGCGACCGAGCACGACACGGTCTACGGACTGGATCCCGCCACCGGCAAGGTGCGCTGGAAGTCCCACCTCGGCACCCCGGTGCCCCGCCGCGACCTGCCCTGCGGCAACATCAATCCCCTGGGCATCACCAGCACCATGGCCTACGATCCGGCCACCCGCCTGGTGTTCGCGCTCGCCGAGACGACCGGCGGGCGGCACACGCTCTACGGCATCGACATCAGGTCCGGCGCGGTGAAGCTGCGCCGCGAGGCCGAACCGCCCAAGGGCGACCGCATCGCGCACCAGCAGCGCAGCGCGCTGACCGTGCTGGACGGTCGCGTCTACGTCTCCTACGGCGGGCTGGCCGGCGACTGCGCCCAGTACATCGGCTCGGTCGTCGCGGTGCCGACCTCCGGCAACGGCGCGCTCATCAGCTACGCCGTGCCGACCACCCGCGAGGCGGGCATGTGGACCCCCGGCGGCGCGAGTGTCTACAAGGGACGGTTGTACTACGCGGTCGGCAACGGCGAGTCGACGGACGGCGCCTACGACGGCAGCGACTCGGTGATCGCCCTGTCCACGGATCTGAAGCTGGTGGACCGGTTCGCGCCGAGCAGGTGGGCGCAGGACAACGCGGCAGACCTCGACCTCGGGTCGATGAGCCCGGCGGTGGTGGGCACGCACGTGTTCATCGCCGGCAAGCGTGGCACCGGCTACGTGCTGGACGCGAACCACCTCGGCGGCATCGGCGGCCAGCGGAGCGAGGCGGACGCCTGCCGCGGGTTCGGCGGCGCGTCGGTCGACGGCGACGTCGTCTACGTGCCGTGCATCGACGGCACCCGGGCGATCCGGGTGGACGCGACCGGCGCGCAGCACATTCTCTGGCACTCCGCGTCGCGCGCGCCCGGGCCGGCGGTCGTCGGCGGCGGGATCTGGGCGGTGGACTACGACGCGGGCATCCTGTTCGTGCACGACCCGGCAACGGGCGACGTGCGGGCCCGCATCTCGATCGGCAAGGCACCGCACTTCGCCTCGCCGACCCTGTCCGCGGGCCACGCCTTCGTCGGCACCCTCAGCGGCGTCACCGCGGTGACCGCCCGCTAGTCCTCACTGTCCTCAGTGGAGGATGCGGTCCAGCCGGTCGCGGGCGGCGAGCAGCGCGGTGACGATCTGCTTCTCGCGCCCGGCGGAGAGCCGGGCGACCGGTACCGAGCAGCTGATCGCGTCGCGGGCCGGCTGCCGGTACCGCAGCGCGACGCCGAAACAGCGCAGCCCCACCGTGTTCTCCTCGTGGTCCACCGCGTACCCGCGCCGCCGCGCGGCGGCCAGGTCCGCGGCGAGCGCGCCGGGCTCCACGAGCGTGTGCGGGGTCAGCGCCACCAGGTCGGCCGGCAGCATCTCCCGCACCTGCGCGGCGGGGCGCTCGGCGAGCAGCGCCTTGCCGAGCGAGGTGGTGTGCGCGGGCAGCCGCCGACCCACCCGCGAGATCGGGCGCAGGTAGTGCTGCGACTCGCGGGTGGCCAGGTAGACGACGTCGGTGCCGTCCAGCCGGGCCAGGTGCACCGTCTCCGTGGTCGCCTCGGCCAGCCAGTCCAGCGTGTCGCGGGCCGCCGCCACGGTGTGGTCCCCGTCGATGTACGAGGTGCCCACGAGCAGTGCCCGCAGGCCGATGCGGTAGAGCGTGCCGGTGCCGTCGGTCTCCACCCAGCCGCACTCGGTCAGCGTGCGCAGCAGCATGTACAGGCTGCTCTTCGGGTACCCGAGGCTGGCGTGCAGGTCGGCGAGGCTGTGCGGGCCCCGGTGGTTGGCGAAGAACTCCAGCAGCTCCACGGTGCGCAGCGCGGATTTCACCGGCCCCGCGCTGGCCACCGGCACGATCACATCACTCATGCGAGCTGGTACTTGCCGTCCACGCGGCGGGGCAGGCGCAGCGGGTTGTCCTCGCGCAGCTCCGGTGGGAGCAGCCCGGCCGGCGCGTCCTGGTGGGTGACCGGGCGCAGGAACCGGCGGATGGCCGCGGTGCCGACCGAGGTGTGCGCGGCGAACGTGGACGACGGGTACGGGCCGCCGTGCTGCATCGCCCAGGTCACCGCGACACCGGTCGGGAACCCGTTGTACACCAGCCGGCCGGCGCGCTCGCGCAGCCGGTCCGCCGCGCGCGCGGCCACCGAGTCCGGCGCGTCCTCGCCCGCTCCATTGTGGACAGTTGCGGTCAGCGTGCCGGGCACCCGGTCCAGCGCGGCGAGCAGCTCGTCGGTGCCGGCGTACTCGACGAGCACGACGAGCGGTCCGAAGCACTCCTCGTAGAACAGCTCGGACAGGCCGGCCGCGGGTACCGACAGCACGTGCGGCGAGGTCTCGCCGCCGGCGGTCAGCACCGCCCGTACCCCCGGGTGGTTGGTGCGCTCGGCCGCGCCGGTGCGGAATCCGTCCCGGATGCTGGGGGTCAGCATGGGTCCGCCCGGCACCTGCGCCGCGGCCTGGGCCAGCGCGGACGCCAGCCGCTGGCCGTCCGGTCCGGCCGGGATGAACGCGAGCCCCGGCTTGGTGCAGAACTGGCCGATGCCCAGCGTGAACGAGCCGGCGAGCCCGTTGGCGATCGACTCGGCCCGCTCGGCGGCGGCGGCCGGCGTGACGACGAGCGGGTTGATGCTGCCCAGTTCGCCGTAGAACGGGATCGGCGAGGGCCGCGCGCAGGCCAGGTCGAACAGGGCCCGGCCGCCGCCCAGCGAGCCGGTGAAGCCGACCGCCTGGATCAGCGGGTGCTTGACGAGGTCGGTGCCGGCCTGGCGGCCGTGGATGACGGACACCACGTCCCCGGGCATGCCGGCCGCGGCGGCGGCGCGGCGCAGCGCCGCGCCGGCCAGCTCCGAGGTCCGCGGGTGACCGGAGTGGGCCTTGACGACCACCGGGCAGCCGGCGGCGAGCGCGCTGGCCGTGTCCCCGCCGGCCACGCTGAAGGCGAGCGGGAAGTTGCTGGCCGAGAAGACGCCGACCGGGCCGAGGGGCAGCATCATCCGGCGCAGGTCGGGGCGGGGCGCGGGGACGGCCTGCGGGTCCGCGTGGTCGATGGTCACGTCGAGGTACGCGCCGTCCTCCACGACCTCCGCGAAGAGCCTGAGCTGGTACGTGGTGCGGGCCAGCTCGCCGCGCAGCCGTACCTCCCCCAGCGCGCTCTCCCGGTCGGCGGCGGCCACGATCGCGTCGCCGTCGCGGTCCACCTCGTCGGCCATGGCGCGCAGCATCCGGGCCCGCCCGGGGATCCCCGCCGCGGCCAGCGCCGGTGCGGTGTGCGCGGCGGCGCGCACCGCGGCGTCGACCTGTCCGGGGCTGGCCGGCGCCACGTCCAGTTCGGTGCGCTCGCCGGTGCGGGCGTCGATGCTCAGCACGTTCATGTTGCCTCCCTCATCGAAACGACCGCCTCATCGAAGCGATCGCGGCCAGGTCCGCGGCACCGGCCAGGCCGGCGTGGTAGAGCCGGATCCCGTCCGCGCCGGCGGCCCGCGCCCTGGCCGCCTGCGCGGGCAACTCCGCCGGCCGGCCCCCCATTGCCGACACGGCGAGCAGGCTGGCCACGACACTGATCTCCGCGCCGGCCCGCAAGCTCTCCGCGGAAGCCCCTGCGCGGACCCGCAAGCTCTCCGCGGAAGCCTCGCCGGCCCGGCCCAGCGTCTCGGCCACCGCGTCGGGTCCCTGCCAGCAGCTCACCACCAGCCTATCCACCACCGCGGCGGCGATCGACGCGGTGACGCCGGTGAACGCCGTCGACTGGTGCGACCGGGGGCTGGCGTGCAGGGCGACGGTGGCGCCGGGTGCCGCGCGGCGCACCGCGGCGACGACCTGGGCGCGCAGCCGGTCGGCGATGGCATTCCGGACGGCGCCGAGGCTCCGGGCGAGGTCGGCGCCGAGCAGGTCGTCGACGGTGGCGGGCGATCCCGTGTCCAGCGCCTCGCGGACCCGGCCGGCCAGTTCCTCGGGGTGGATGCCCGCGCGCCGGTACGCGATGTGGCACGCGCCGCAGAAGCACAGCGAGAACAGGTACTGGCGGGTGTCGTCGAGGGCGAACCCGGCGGTCTTGTCGTGCGCGCTGAGGTGGTCGAAGCCGTACCAGCCGCACGCCTCCAGCTCGATGCCCGCGACTCCGGGGCGCGCGACGGCTTCCGCCGCGTACGTCACCGCGTAGCGCAGCACCGCGTCCCGGGCCGGGCACAGCGCCCACGGGTACCGGTCGCCGTACGCGTTGACCACGCAGTTGGTGGTACCCGCGCCGGTCGGCAGGTCCACGTGGGTCAGCACGAGCCAGGCGTGCACCGGCACGCCGGCCGCCGCCAGCGCTCCGGTCGCCGCGCCGAACGGGTCGCGCCCGGGCAGCCAGGTCGCCGCCGGCGGGCGCAGCTCGCTGCCGCGCCACGCGGTGTCGTCGGTCGGGTAGTAGGCGGCCGAGTGCGGCACGGTCACCACCCGGTGCTCGGGGTGATGCGGGGTCAGCGCCCGGGTGGCGTGGTACCCGGCGGCCAGCACCGCGTGGTCGAGTCCCAGGCCCGCGAACCGCCCGGCGGCGTCGGGGTCACCGAGCACGTCCCATGGGTAGAGGTACGCGGCTATGTCCATCAAAAGCGTCCATCCAATCAGAAACGGGGTCGCCGTCCACTCCAGTCCGGTACCGCCACGCGCATCGCCGCCACGTCGTCGCGCCGGCGGACACCGCAGCGCAGGTACTGCTCGTGCAGGGCGGCGAGCGCGCCGCGGTCCAGCGTCACGCCCAGCCCCGGCCCGTCGGGTACCGGCAGCACCCCGCCGCGGATCGCCAGCGCGCCGGGCTCGATCACGTCCTCGTGCTGCCACACCGAGTGCGTGTCGCACGCGTACGTCAGGTTGGGCGTGGCCGCCGCCAGGTGGGTCATCGCCGCCAGGCTGATGCCCAGGTGGGTGTTCGAGTGCATGGACAGGCCGAGGCCGAAGGTGGCGCAGATGCCGGCCAGCGCCTGGCTTGCGCGCATGCCGCCCCAGAAGTGGTGGTCGGCGAGGATCACCTGCACGGCACCCGCCGCCACCGCCTCGGGGACGTCGGCGAAGCTGGTGACGCACATGTTGGTCGCCAGCGGCAGCGTGCTCGCGGCGGCCACCCGCGCCATGCCGGGGATGCCGTCGGTGGGATCCTCCAGGTACTCCAGCACCCCGTCCAGCTCTTCGGCCACCCGCAGGCTGGTCGGCACCGTCCAGTTCGCGTTGGGGTCCAGCCGCAGCGGGTGCCCGGGAAACGCGTCGCGCAGCGCCCGGACAGCCGCGATCTCCTCGTCCGGTGGGAACACCCCGCCCTTCAGCTTGAGCGAGCCGAAGCCGTACGCGTCGACCAGCCGCCGCGCCTGCGCCACGATGCCGGCCGGGCCCAGCGCCTCGCCCCAGTCGTCCGGCGGGTACCCCGGATCGACCGGGTGCCCGGCCCACCGGTAGAACAGGTAGGCGCTGTAGGGCACCGCGTCGCGCACCGGCCCGCCCAGCAGGTCGCACACCCGCTGCCCGGTCGCCTTGCCCTGCAGGTCGAACAGGGCCACCTCGAAGGCGGACACGATCGCCGCGACCGCCTTCTGCACGCTCGCCGGCCCGGCCAGTTCGGTGGGCGTGTCCGCGTCGACCTCGCCCAGCGCCGCCGTCACCCGGCCGGCCTGGCCGTTCAGGTCCCATATGGACAGTCCGGCGAGCGCGGGCGCGGCCTGGCGCAACCGGTGCAGGGTCGGGTCGTCGCCGTACGCCTCGGACAGGCCGACCAGACCGGCGTCGGTGCGCACCTCGAGGACGGCCCGCAGCGCGAAGGGCTCGTGCACGCCGACGGAGTTGAGCAGCGGCGGATCCCGCACCGCCACCGGAGTGATCGTGACGTCCGTGACCCGGGGAATCATGATCCCTCCGCCAGTACCCGGCGGCCGGCCGCGATCAGTTGCGCGAGCCGGGCCACGTGCGCGGGCTCCGGCTCGGACAGCGGCGGGCGTACCCGGCCCACGTCCAGCCCCTCCAGCCGTACCCCCGCCTTCACCAGCGAGACCGCGTACCCGGTTCCGGACAGGCGCAACTGCACGTAGGGCCGGAAGAAGCCGTCCAGCAGCGCGTCGACCCCGGTCTCGTCGCCCGCCCGGTAGGCGCGGTAGAACTCGGCCGCGATGTCCGGGGCGAAGCAGAACACGGCGGAAGAGTAGCCGGTGACACCGACAGCCCGGTACGGCTGGGCCGACATCTCGGCGGTCGGCATGCCATTGAAGTAGACGAGTGCGTC
>JBBWZQ010000155.1:0-12565 GCA_039649115.1 Micromonosporaceae bacterium
CGCAGCCCCGCGTCCGTATACCGCATCGTGTGACCTTCTCCGGTTGGTGGGCACGGCGCCGTCTGGGAGGCCGGCGCCGTACCCGGCCCTGGGATGGGCCCGCGTGTGCGCTGACACACGCGGGCCCCGACCACCCGACGACCGCACGTGCTACCGAACAGCCGCCGGGGTTGCTCTTGGCTGGGGCGCGGACGGCGGGCCTGGCGGCCCAGCGTCGGGTTGCGGGGCTACTCGACCATCCACCACTGGGCTACCGCCCCGCCGTCCGCACCTCGAACACGGCGGCCTGCTCTTGCGACAGATGTGGGCGCCGCGCTCGACAAACGGACAGTAAGCCGATCACCACCGGTGATCCATGTGCACGGCGGGCCAGTTGCCGGCCTTGATCAGGCAGAACCGACCCGTGACGGGTCACCCGTGCAGGTCACGCGGCGAGATCGAGGAACTCGGCCAGCTCCCGCAGCTCCGCCGGTACGGACCGCGGCCGGGCGTGCAGCAGCCGGTCCGCGATGGACCGGGCGTACCGCTGGTACCGCAGCCACCCCGGCACCGCCTGGCGCAGCTGCAGCAACACCGCGAGCGCATCGTTGTACTCGCGGCGCTCCGTGTGCGCGGCGGCCACATCCAGCCGGAACCGCTGATGGGTCACTGCGGGGCGCATGTCGTCCGGCACGTCACGCGCCGAACGCATCGCCGTGTCCACGTCCCCGGTCACCATCGCCAGCTCGACCTCGCGCACCGCGACCACCGGCGGGGACAGAGCCGTCCAGTGGGCCACGTCGGGGGACTCGAATGGTGCGGCCACGTACGCGGCGGCGCGAGCACGGCGCAGGGCGTCAGCGGCCACCTCGGGCCGGTTGTTGCGGGTCGCCGCGGCGGCAGCGCCGAGGTTCAGCCATCCGAACACCGCGACCTGCGCCAGTGGCGAGCGGGTCAGCGATGGCTCGATGCTCTCCGCGCTGTGCAACGCCGCCGTCTCGGCCTCGTCGAAGCGACCCTGACGGGTCAGCAGCCAATTCTCCGTACACACGGCGGCGGCCACGAGCACGTCGTCGCCAGCGGCACGGCCGGCGTCCATCGCAAGGCCCAGCGCCGTCCAGGCGAGGTCTTCCCGGCGTAGTTGGATGAGCACCATGGCGGCGGTCTGGTACGCCTGCGCCACCTGCGCCCACGCCGTGAGCTGGTCGTCACCCTCCAGCGCCGCAACGGTGCGTCGGCCGTGAGCGAGGGCGGTCGGTGTCGCGGCGATGGCGCCGGCATAGTCGGAGTCCCGGAACATGCCGTTGACCTCGCGCACGGTGCTCCGCAACGCCACCAGGGTGGGCGCATCCCCGTCGTCAGCGAGGGTGGGCACGGCTGGGCCGGCGAGGGTGCGGGCCGGCTGGAGGGCGCGGCGGATGGCGAACATGTCGGCCCGGTCGTCCACGTCGACCCGGTCGTCGAAGCGGGGCACCGGCGCGAACAGCTCGACCGTGGTGACGCCCAGGGCGGCGGCCAGCTTGCGCAGGGTGGGCAGCGAGGCAGACTCGCGGTCGCCGCGCTCCAGCTTGCGAATTACGCTCACGGACACGCTGGCGCGTTCGGCGAGCTGCTCTTGCGTCAGGCCGCGGCGGCGGCGGATCCGGGCGAGGTTGTCGCCGATCTCGGGCGTGCGTGGTGTCATGGTCGGTTCAACTCCCCCGGTAGCGGTCGGGGTTGCGGGCCGCGCCGCTACAATGCGGCCCGCTCTGCTTCCACCGTACCCAACGAGATCGCCCCGCCACGCCGTGCGGGCAGCCGAGCCGGGCGCGGCGGCCGGAGACTTCAGACAGCGAAGGTCACGATCTTCAAAGGGCGTACCCGGACGATGAAGCGCTGCTCGTCGGGCGACTCGGCCGGCGGGTCCACGCCGAGGTACTTGTGGGACAGCTGGTGCGGGAGCGACTTGCCGGGGTCCGGCACGAGTTCGGCGGTGCCGCGGATCTCCGCCGAGTGGTAGGGGTCCGCCAGGTCGAAGACGCTGACGCTGATCCGGTGATCGCGGGCCAGGTTGCGCGCCTTCTGCCGGCCGGCGAGGGTGGAGAACACCGGCGAGTCCCCGTCGCGCGCGATCCAGACGACGGCGGAGTGCGGTGCGCCGCCGGGACCCAGGGTCGCCACGACGGCGAAGTTCCGGCCGTCGAGGAGGGCGCGGGTGGCCGCGTCCAGGGCTATCTCGCCGGGCACGTGGTACCCGCGGCCGGTACGGTCTGATTGATCAGGTAGGCGTCGATCGTGTTCCGGATGCAGGTCGTCTGCGGGTAGGCCGTGTGGCCCTGCCCCTGCCAGGTGACCACGGTCGCGTTGCCCAGCATGTTCGCCAGCTTCGCGGTCTGCGCGTACGGGGTGGCCGGGTCGTTGATGGTGCCGACCACCACGATCGGCGGTGCGCCGTTCGCCTTGCCCGTCGGGTACGGGTCGCGCTTGGCGGGCCAGACCGCGCAGCCCAGCAGGCCGGTCGCCAGCGCCGCGCCGAACAGCGGGTACTTGGCACGCCACTGCATCTGCAGGCTCCGGGCCTGGGTCACGGTCTCGCCGCCGGCGTCGTCGTCGCAGGACACCGTGTTGAAGGCGTCGAACATGTTGTCGTAGTGGCCGCTGGAGTCGCGCTGCGCGTACGCGTCGGCGAGGCCGAGGAGCCCGTCGGCGTTGCCGCGGTTGATGGCGGCCACGGCACTGGCCAGCGTGGGCCACTCGGACTGCGAGTAGAGCGCCTCGATCACTCCGGTCAGCACCCAGCCGGCGGTCGCCCGTCTGCCGTCGGCCCCCCGTACCGGAGAAGTCCTGGATTTCGCCAGTGCGGCGTTGACGGCCGCGCGGGCGTCCGGTGCGATGGCGCAGGTGTTCTGCCGGCACCAGCCGGCGAACTGGTTGAACGCGTTCTCGAAGCCCTTGGCCTGGCTCTCCGCGGCGTCGATCGCCTTCTGGGTGGGGTCGACCGCCCCGTCGAGGACGAAGGCCCGGATGTTCTTCGGGAAGAGCTGGGCGTAGGCCGCGCCGAGCAGGGTGCCGTAGGAGAAGCCGAGGTAGTTGATCTTCTGGTCGCCGACCGCGGCGCGGATCGCGTCGATGTCGCGGGCCGCCTGCTCGGTGGCGAAAAGCGAGAGCGTCGTCCCGTATTTGGCCTGGCACCCGGCGTCCATCTTGCGCCACAGCCCGGTGAGCGAGTCGAACTGCGCCTGCGTCGCCGGGTCGGGGTCGGTGCCGAACGCGGCGTCCAGGTCGCTGTCGCTGAAGCACTTGACCGCGGGCGTGGAGTTGCCGACGCCGCGGGGGTCGAAGCCGATCACGTCGAACCGCTGCAGGATCTCGTCGGGCAGTTCGAGGGAGAGGTAGGCGGCCAGTTGCACGCCGGAGGCGCCGGGGCCGCCCGGGTTGGTGATCAGCGAGCCGATCCGGTGGAACTGGTGCTTGCTGCGTACCCGCATCAGCGCCACCTCGAAGGTCTTGCCGTTGCTCGGGCTGGCCCAGTCCTGCGGTACGAGCACGGAGCCGCAGTCGTAGGCGGTGTCGGCGGCGACCTGGCGCAGCATCTGCCTGGCCACGTCGTCGCAGGACTTCCAGTTGACGGTGGAGGCGGGTGCGCTGGTCGACGGCTGCGCGCTGGCGCCGCCGGCCCCGGCGGTGGGGGAAACCCAGCGCAGGCTCGGCGTGCAGCCGGCGGCGACCAGCGCCACGACCGCGAAGATCGCTACTATCGCCCTTCGTTGCACCGCCGCATCCTCCCAGCCGTGGGTTCGCGCCCGACACAGTCTCGCATCACCGCGGCAACTCGCCACGCAGAACCTCGTCGACGTCGAAGCGCAACGGCCGCTCCAACTGGTCATACGTGCAGGACTCCGGGGTGCGGTCGGGGCGGGAGCGGCGGAACTGCGCGGTGTGGCGGATCCGGTCACCCTCCATCGCCTCGTACCCCACCTCGATCACCCACTCCGGGCGGAGCGGTACCCAGGACAGGTCCTTCTTACCCGTCCACCGGCTCACCGCGCCTGGCACGCGCTGGCCCTCCTCGGCGGAGGAGCCGCCCAGCCAGGGATGGTTCTCGACGTTGTCGCGGTACGGCGCGATCTCGTCGAGCAGCTCCTTGCGCCGGGCCATGGAGAAGCTCGCGCTGACCCCGACGTGGTGCAGCGTGCCGGCCGAGTCGTACAGCCCGAGGAGCAGGGAGCCGACCACCGGCCCGGACTTGTGCCAGCGGAACCCGGCGACCACGACGTCGGCGGTGCGGGAGTGCTTGATCTTGTACATCAGCCGCTTGCCGGGCGCGTACGGGATGTCGGCCGGCTTCGCGACGAGCCCGTCCAGCCCGGCACCCTCGAAGATCTTGAACCACTCCCGCGCCTGGTCGACCTCCGGCGTGATGGTCGTGATGTGCACCGGCGGCCGCACGCCGGCCAGGGCGCGCTCCAGCACGGCCCGGCGGGTCGAGTACGGCGCGTCGATGTACGCCTCGTCGTCCAGCACCAGCAGGTCGAACGCGACGAACGAGGCGGGCGCCTGCTCGGCGAGCAGGTTGACCCGCGACGCGGCCGGGTGGATGCGCTGCCCGAGCAGCTCGAAGTCCAGGCGCGGGGTGGGCTGGTCCCGGCGGATCACGACCAGCTCGCCGTCGATCGCGCTGCGCGGCGGCAGTTGTGCCCGCGCCTGCGCCACGACCTCGGGAAAGTAGCGGGTCAGCGTATTGCCGCCGCGGCTGGCCAGCTCCACCTCGTCGCCGTCGCGGAAGATGATGCAGCGGAAACCGTCCCACTTCGGCTCGTACGTCATCCCCTCGGCGACGGGGATCTGCGGGACCGCCTTCGCGAGCATCGGCTCCACCGGAGGATTGATCGGCAGCTGCATCATGCCGAGGATAGCCGTTTCTCCAGGAGGACCAGCGGGTAGGCGCCGGCCGGGGCGGGGATGCGGCGGTAGCCCAGGCGCTCGTAGCGCCGGACGTTCGGAGCTGCGCGGCCCGGTGAACAGCTGATCATCAGAAGCGGGCGAAGGAGCGGATCGTCATGCGCGGGCCGAAGCGGGGCGGGTGCGGACCGCTGGTCATGACGAGGTCGCAGACCCGGGCGCGCTGGCCCCGGAACGGCTCCAGGAGTTCGAGCATCCGCGTGTCGGCCGGGGACAGCCGGCCCGGTGCCGACTCGCGGGAGCCGGCGCGGGGCGCTCCGGTGAACGCGAAGACCACCACGTGCGGGAGGTTGTAGTCGCCCACCGTGACCGCGTCCGGGTCGCCGAACGCCACCCGGACCACCTCGGCCGCCGTCCAGTGCCCGATGCCCGGGATCGCGACCAGCGCGGCGGTCGCCGCGGCGGCATCCGGCGCGCTCTCCAGCCGGCCCGCCACCGCCGCCACCCGGCGCAGCGCGTCGGCCCGGCGCTGCTCGATGCCGAACGGGTGGAACAGCCAGTACGGGCTGGCCGCGACCGCGTCGGGATCGGCGGGCAGCAGCAGCCCGGGCAGCGGGCCGGGCGCCGGCTCGCCGAAGCGCCGGGCCACCTGGTGGAAGCTGCGGGCAGCCTCCTTGCCGCTCACCTTCTGCCCGAGGATCGTCGGTACCAGCAGCGGGAACAGCCGGCCGCTGCGGGCCATCCGGCGGCCCGGGTGCTGGTGCCAGATCCGGCGTACGACCGGGTGGGCGGCGGCCAGCGGCTCGAACGGCGTGACGTCGTCGCGCAGCCCGGCCACCGCGTCCGACTGGTCGACCACCCACTCCGCACCCGGACCGTAGCCCTGTGCCTGCAGTTCGTCACCGGCCCGGAGCAGGTGCAGGGTGCCGGGGCCGTCGGGAGTGCGGGTGGCCCACCACAGCTCCGCGGCGCTGAGCCGGATCGACGGGTCACCGCCCAGCGGGCGCAGCGCGGCCAGGGTACCGACGAAGTCGTACCGGTGGGGTGCGGCTAGCCGCCGTAGCGAAATCACTGCGCCGACCGTACCAGCGTGCGGTGCAGCAGCCGCGCGTCGCCCAGCAGCCCGCGCAGCCGCCGCTCCAGCCCGGCGATCGGCACCAGGTTCTGTGGCGCCCTGGGATCCTTGTACGGGCTGGAGGCGAACCGGGGCAGCGTCACGGTGGACAGGTCGGCCAGCGCGATCGCGTCCTGCGTGGTGAGCTCACCCGAGCACTCGATGCGCACGATGCCGGCCCAGGGGCCGCGGGTCGGGCCGGGCAGCCGCAGGTACCAGGAGTAGAGGGTACTGAGCCGGAAGATCGGGGTCCGGGTGCCGGGCGGCAGGCCGGTCACCACGCGGACCAGCTCCACCGGCAGGTACCGGGTGCCCTGCGTCTTCACGTAGCCGATCGTGCGGGGCAGGGCGCGCCGGCCGCGCAGCCGCCCGTCCGCGACCAGCAGGTCACCGTCCATTGTGGAGGAGCGGGCGGACTCGGAGACGGCCACCTCCAGGGCGCTCATCAGGCCACGCAGCCGCCCGTCCAGCTGCTGGTGGTCGGATGCGGGCACCTGGTGCGCCCGGTACCGGCTGGGCCCGCTGCCGACCGCGGTCACGACCGGTGCCGGGGTCAGCACCGCGCGGTCCACCCGGACCTCGACCGCTTCGGCCACCCCGCCGGCCAGGTCGCAGCGCACCACCCCGGCCGCGTACGAGGCGGCCAGCGCGGGATGGCTGTTGCCCTCCTCGTCCACGAGCCAGCCACGCGCCTCGTTGCGCAGCACCCCGTCCACGAACAGCACGACGTCGGGTGCCCGGGCGGTACCGGCCGGGTCGCGCGGCCCCCAGCCGGCGGCGGGCACCTCCACCTCCGGGTCCACGTTCGCGGTGCTGTCCTTCGCCGGATCCTCCGGAACGGGCCGGCTGTACGCCGGATCCCAGGTGTCCCAGTAATAGTTCACAGTGTCTCCTGGTTCGCTCCGCGGGGCGCTTTGGTGCGCCGTCTTCCCTCGCCGGCGGCCAGCGTCGACGGTTGCGGCCGTGTCGGCTCAGTCCAGACGCCGCCGCGCCCCGCTGCGTTCACAGACCGACCCGCTCCACGTGCGCGGACCGGGCGTCCTTGCGGACCTCGAAGCGCACCGGGATGCGCTCGGCGAGCGCGCCCACGTGAGTGACCACGCCGACCATCCGGTCGCCGCGCGCGGCCAGGCTCTCCAGCGTTGCCGCGACCACGTCCAGCGAGGCCGCGTCCAGCGTGCCGAAACCCTCGTCCAGCACGATCGACTCCAGGCTCGCCACCCCGGTCGACAGGCCGGCGAGCTGCTCGGACAGCGCCAGCGCCAGGGCCAGCGAGGCCTGGAACGTCTCGCCCCCCGACAGGGTGCGCACGCCGCGCCGCAGCGCCGCGTCGTGGTGGTCCACGACGAAGAACTCGCCCTTGTCGTGGACCAGGTCGTACTGGCCGGCCGACAGCTCCCGCAGGATCCGCGAGGCGCCGTCGACGAGCAGGTCCAGCGCCTCCTCCAGCAGCCAGCGCTCGAAGTTGTTGGCGCGCAGGTGCCCGGCCAGTGCCCTGGCGACCTGCGCCTCGCGCTCGTCCTCGTCCCGCCGTCCGCGCAGCCGGTCGGCCTGCTCGCGCCGCTCCAGCAGCCGGGCGTGCGCCGCCTGCGCGCGCTCCACGGCGACCGCCGCGGCCCGGGTGAACCCGACCGGGTCGCCGGTGCGCGGGGCGTCCAGCCGGGCATCGGCGAACAGGTGCCGCAGCCGCTGGGTCGCCGCCCCGCTGGCCTCCCGCGCGGTCTCCAGCGTCGAGGCCAGGTCGGACCGGTGCGTGCCACGGATGTCCACTTCGGACGCTGCCCAGCCGGCGAGCGCCCGCCACGCCGCCGCGAGGTCGTCCCGGTCGACCGGCGGCGGACCCAGGGGACCGAGCGCGTCGCGTACCCCGTCGAACTCGCGCCACGCGGCCCGCTCGCGCTCCTGGGCCCGCGCTGACGCGGTTGCCACGCGCCGCTGGTTCTCGCGGGTCGCGCGCACCGCCTGCGCCGCGTCGTCGAGCGCCCGCTGCAGCGCGGCCACCTCCTCCAGCTCGGCGCGGACGGCGTCGCGGCCGGCGGTGCGTTCCAGGTGCGCGGACAGCTGCATGGCGCGGACGGTGAGCTGGTCGCGCTGGGCCCGCACGGCGGCCAGCGCCCGATCCAGGTGGCGGGCCGCGCGGTCGCGCTCGGTGACCACGCGGGTCGCCGCCTCGACCGCCTTGCGGGCCGTTTCCAGTCGCCCGGTCGCCGCGGCGAGCGCCGGTGAGTGCGGCGTGGTCGGCAGCACCATCACGGTCTGCTCGCAGACCGGGCACGGCTCACCGCGCCGCAGGTGCGGGCGCAGGGTCGCGGCCCGGTCGGCGGTGCGCGCCTCCTCCACCCCCCGCTCGGCCTCGGCCACCGCGGCGGCGGCGCGCGCGGCGACCTCGGAGGCGGCGTCCAGCGCCCGGATGGCGGCCTCGTGCCCGGCCTCGGCGGCCCCGACGTTGCTGACGAACTCGCCCGCCTGCGCGGTCAGCCGGTCCAATTCGCCGTACTCGTCGAGCAGCCGGTGCAGCGCGGTCGCGTCGCCCCCGGCGGCCAGTTCCCCGCGCAGCTTCTCCTCGCGCTCCTCCGCCGCGGTCACCGCGCCGGCGGCCGCCGCCGACGCGTCCTGCGCGGCGAGGACGGCGGTCGCGATCTGCTGCGCCGCGGCCCGCGCGGCACCACCCCGGGTGACCCGGTGCAGCAGCGCCAGCTCGCCGTCGAGGTCGGCCAGCGCGGCCTGCGCGAGCTCCGCTTCCCGCAACGCATCAAGCACATCGGGTACGGACATCTCGACGTCGGACGCCAACCGGCGCATGGCAGCCACCGCGTCGGCGCCGGCAGCCAACGCCTCGTCGGTGGCGTCGGCCAGCTCGGCCAGCAGCCGCTCGCCCGCGGCCACCTGCGACTCGTACCGGCCGGCGAGCGTGCCGGCCTGTTCGCGCACCTTCTCGTAGACCGACAGGCCGAGCAGGTTGACCAGGATCTGCTGGCGCCCGGCCGGCTTGGCGTGCAGGAACTCGGCGAACGCGCCCTGCGGCAGCACCACGCACGTGGTGAACTGCTCGTACGGCAGGCCGACCGCGGCCAGTACCGCGGCGTCCAGCTCGCCCGGCGTTCCGGCGAGCGGCTCGCCGAGTTCGCCCGCCGATCCGTCGTCCAAAGTGGACAGATCGAACCCCTTCGGCAACAGCTCCAGTCCCGCGTGCGTGGTCCCCACCCGGCCCTTGCCGTCGCGGCGCACCACCCGCGTCGCCGCGTACCGGGCGCCGGCCGACTCGAACACCAGCCGCACGCGTGCCTCGGCGGCCGACGGCGCGAGCGCGTTGGCGATGGAGTTCCGGTTGGCCCAGCGCGGCACGGTGCCGTAGAGCGCGAAGCAGATCGCGTCGAGGACCGTCGACTTGCCCGAACCGGTCGGACCGACCAGGGCGAAGAAGTCGGCGTCGGTGAAGTCCACCACGGTCGGGTCGCGGAAGACGGTGAATCCGGCGAGGTCCAGGCGCAGCGGGCGCATCAGCTGTTCACCTCCGCGTACAGCTTGTCGAACAGGGCGCGTACCGCCGGGTCCTCGTGGCCCCGGCTGGCCAGGTAGTCGCCGAACAACTCGCCCGGCGCCCGGCCCGAGCGCTCCTGGCGGGTCGGCCCGCCGGCCGCCGCCTCCGCCAGTACCTGCGGATCGATGCGCACCTCCAGCGCCCGGGGCAACAGCTCCTGCACCGCCTCGCGCAGCCCCGACCGGGGCCGCTCCCGGACGAACACCCGCAGCCACGACCCGCCGGTATCCACTGTGGACAGCTCGGCCAGCGTGCCGCGCACCGTCCGCAGCGGTACTGCCCGCGCCAGCGGTACCTCCCGGGTCCGGGCGGGAGTGTCCGCGGTCACGTCCACGATCGTGACGGACGGCGTGTTCTCCTCCTCGCCGAAGTCCACCGCGAGCGGCGAGCCGCTGTACCGGACCGGGCACGGCGCCGGCACCGCCTGGGCCCGGTGCAGGTGGCCCAGCGCGACGTAGTGCGTCGAGGCCGGGAAGACCGTGGCCGGCACCGCATATGCCTGGATGGTGTGCGCGTCGCGCTCGCCGCCGCCGGACTTCGCCCCGACCACGGTGACGTGCGTGGTGACGAGGTTGACCGTGTCCGGGCCGAACCCCTCGCACAGCGCGGCGAGCAGCCGCCCGAGGTGGTCGGCGTAGGTCTGGTTCGCCTCGGCCGCGCTCAGCGTGAACATCTCGGTCGCCCGCACCGCGTATCGCTGCGACAGGAACGGCAGGGCCACCAGCCGCCACGCCTCGCCGCCGCCGGTGACCCCGTCGATGACGTGCTCGTCCGCCCGGTCGCGCACCGTGCCGCGCAGCGTGATGCCGGCCGCGTCCGCCCACGGGCGGAGGGCGTCGAGGGCCGCGCCGTTGTCGTGGTTGCCCGCGATGGCCACCACGGTCGCGCCGCTGGTCCGCAAGGCGGACAGCGCCCGGGTGACGATGCGCGTCGAGTCGGGGCTGGGTGCGGCCGTGTCGAACAGGTCACCCGCCACGATGACCAGGTCGGGCCGCTCGGTGCGGGCGACGTCGACCACCTCGCCCAGTACCGCCAGGTGTTCGTCCACCCGCGACTGTCCCTTGAGGACCTTCCCGACATGCCAGTCGGACGTGTGCAGGATGCGCATCAGAACGGGATGTCCTCGTCGGTCAGGATGGCGCCGGACGGTCGGGAGCCCACGACGGCGAAGGCGTCGGCGGCCTGGGTCAGCGAGCGCAGCGTGGCGCGCGGCGGCGCACCGGCCTCGTCCACCCGGCTCGCCCACGCCGGAAAGGGAAACTGCACCACCAGCGGTACGGGCAGTTCCGGTTGGCTGACGAACATGGTGCCGGGCTTGGCGATCAGCGCCCGCGCGCGCTGCGCACCCGGCAGGAAGCCGTACTCCGGGCGGGCGGCCTCCGAAGGGTCAAGCCTCCCGACCACCTTGATGGCGGAGTTGGTGATGATGCGCCGCTCCACCTCGCTCGCGGTCTGCTGCGCGCCGACCAGGATCACGCCCAGCGACCGGCCGCGCTCCGCGATGTCGAGCAGGATCTCCTTGATGGGCGACGAACCCTCGCGCGGCGCGTACTTGTTCAGCTCGTCCAGCACGACGAACAGCAACGGCTTGCGGGTCGCCTTCTTCTCCTTGCGCTCGAACTCCGTCTTGAGCGTGACGCCGACCACGAAACGCTGCGCGCGGTCGGGCAGGTTGTGCAGGTCGACGACGGTCACCTGGGCGCCGTCGGTGGTGTCCACGCCGTGCGCCCGGCCGGCGGGCAGGTCGCCCCGGATCAACCGGCCCAGGTCGCGCTTTGAGGCGATCAGCCGGCGCGCGAACGCGTTGACCGTGCCGAGGCCGATCGCCGAGCCGGCCCAGAACGGCCGGCTCTGCTCGTCGGCGAGCTCGGCGACGACGAAGTCGACGAGGTCGGCGTAGGAGCCCAGCCGCGTGCCGTCCACGGCCACCCCGCCGTCGGCCGGCACCGCCGCCTTGGCGAGGTGCGCCGCCACCGCGTGGATGACCATCGTGTACTGCTGCTTCTCGTCATCGGCGTCGGCGAACACGTACGGCAGCAGCCGGTTGCCGCAGAACTCCTCCAGTGTCCAGTAGAAACTGTCCACTCCGGACAGTCGGCTGGACACGTCGGGCGTGCCGGTCGGGTCGGCGGCGCGCGGTGGCGCGTACACCGCGACGTCGCGGAACGGCTCGGCGGGCAGCCCGAGCCGCGCGTAGGCCGCGACGGTGGCCTCGTCCAGCCGGACGTTGGGGTGGTCGAGGAAGAGCAGGTCCTCGCCCTTGACGTTGAAGACGAGCGCCTTGGTGTTGACCGCCTCCGCACCCAGCACACCGGAGCGGAACATCGAGTAGAGCAGGAACGTGGCGAAGCTCGTCTTGGTGGCCACCCCGGAGACGCCGGAGATGGACACGTGCGCGCCCCGGGTGCCGTCGAGGAACTCGGCGTTGAGGTACAGGGGGTCCCCGTCACGCCCCGTACCCATCGGTACCCGGCGGGTCATGGCGTCGAAGTGCAGGGCGGCCGTTCGCTGCTCGCCCGCGGCCCGGTGCACCAGCGCGCCCGGAGTCGGTGGCACGTAGAGCTCCGGCTCCACCCGGGTTGTGGTGATCTCCGCCGCCTCCTGCACCTGGGCCGGCAGCGTGCCATCCGCGATGGCGAAGACGTCGGACTCGAAGACGGCGCCCTCGTGCCTGGCCCGCACCGCGGTGACGACTCCGGAGATGGTCACCTCACCGCTGTCGGGCACCGCGCGCTTCGTCACCACCACGTCGTCGAGTTGCAGGTAGGACCCGGGCGCCACGGCCACCCAGAACTGCAGGGGCGTGGCGTCGGCGGTCCCGAGCACCCGGCCCACCGGCGTCTGGTCACGCTTGCTCATGCCTCAGCATCGTGCCCTACGACTCCGACATGAGTCATGCGGGCACGCCGTCAGGAACGTGCCTCACTTTCCAGCTTCGACAGCGCGACCGTGTCCACCAGGATGTAGGCGTTACGCGGCGTAAGCCGGAAGATGTTGATCAGGGCGTCCCTGTCGTCGTCCGGGTCGGGCTCCACCAGCCAGAACTCGGG
>JBBWZQ010000156.1:0-11414 GCA_039649115.1 Micromonosporaceae bacterium
GTGCATGCCGTACCGGCGCAGGGTCGCCACCAGCCGCTCCTCCACCTCCGCGCCGAAGCGTGTCGGGTGCTTCGTCTCGATGAGCAGCCGGATCGGGCGCCGCGCCCGGGCGGCCGCGGCGAGCAGCCGGTCGAGGGTGAGTACCTGGGCCGGGCCGGTCGGGTCGGGCCGGTCGAGGATCAGATCGTCGGTGGACTCCGGAAGGCCGGGCCGGTCGAGGATCAGGTCCTCGGCGGACTCGGGATGACCGGGCCGGTCGAGGATCGGGCGGTCGGCGGGCTCGGGGAAGCCGGGGCGGGCGGAGCCGCATTCCGGCGGAGGCGAGGCGTCCTGACGCTCTCCTGGTCGACCGCGGCCGGAGCCCGGTTTCGGCCGGTTCCTCCGGTGCCACGAACCGAAGTCCAGCGCGTTCAGGTCGGCGAGGGTGTGCTCGCTGACCGGGCCGCGCCCGTTGCTCGTGCGCTCCAGTCGCCGGTCGTGCAGGCACACCAGGTGGCGGTCGCTGGTCAGCCGCACGTCGCACTCCAGGCCGTCGGCCCCCTCCTCGATCGCGCGCAGGTACGCGCCGAGAGTGTGCTCAGGCATCGCGGCGGAGGAGCCGCGGTGCGCGAAGACCAGCGGCGGCGAACTCTGCACCAGGGAAAGGTTAGATGCGGTTCACCCAGCCCTGGTTGGCGGCCAGCCAGTTGTCCAGGGTGTCGTGACCGATTGCCCGGTACAGCGAGGAGACCCCGGCGGCGGGCAGCACGTAGCTGGTACCGCCGATCATCGACGGGTACGAGGGCACCTTGATGCCGACCATGTTGGACGGCTGCACCGCGCGCAGCGAGAAGACCAGCTCCTCGAGGGAGACGCCGTTGGTGTCCACGGTCAGCGCGCTGCCCACGGCGCGGATGATCTCGTCCAGCTTGATCGGGTTGGCGGCCACGCCCCGGCTCAGCGCCTGCTGGAACAGCGCCTTGAGAAACTGCTGCTGGTGGCGCTGGCGGTCGAAGTCGCCGTTGGGCAGGGTTTCCCGCTGGCGTACGTAGTCGAGCGCCTGCCAGGCCGCGAGGTGCTGGCAGCCGGGCTTGTACACCGCGTGCGTGTGGATCGATCTCGTCAACTGGTCGACGCACATGTTGACGCCGCCCATGATGCCGACGACGCGCTGGAAGCCGTCGAAGTTGATGATCGCGGCGCCGTCGAACTTGATGCCGATCAGTTTGGTGAGGGTACGCGACATCAGTTGGAACCCGCCGATGCCGCCGCCACCGTAGTTGAAGGCCGCGTTGATCTTCTCGGTGCTGCCCCCGAACTGGTGCGCCGGGTCGGCGGGGATGCTCACCCGCAGGTCACGGGGGATCGAGATCAGGTACGCCCGGTCGAGGGTGGCCGGCACGTGTACCACGATGATCGTGTCTGACCGCTGCCCGTTGGACGGGTCGTTGGCCCGCGCGTCGGAGCCGAGCAGCAGGTAGTTGAGTGGACCCCGCAACGATGTCTGGACGAACCCGCCGTTGTCCACGGAGGCGCGGGCGCTCGGATCGAGCAGCGGCGCCTTGTGCACCGCCGAGTCGTACCGGTGGACCAGGAGCTTCAGGCCACCGATCGTGCCGGCCGCGAGCAGGATGAGGATCACCCCGAAGGCGATCAGCAGCTTCGCCCAGAGAGGGCGACCGGGTGCGCGGGCCGGGGCGGGCTCCCCCTCCGCGGGTGACGGAGGGGTTCCTTCGGGCGCGTCTGTCGTGGTCGTCGTACCCCCCGCGGGTGAAACGGACTCTCCTTTTCACCCTACGGGAGTACGGCCGGCCAGCCACCGTACGGACCGTGCTCAGCGAATCAACACCCAGTCCTGCGCAAAAGCCCATATCAGCACGGAAACATCGAGCCGGCACGATCGTCACCTTCATGCGATGCGTCCGCAAAGGATCACGACGGTTACACCGGCAGGAGACCGTCCCCGGGGCGGCGTGCCGCCATGATCATGCCAGTACCGGGGTGATCAGAAGTTGCCGGAGGATCGTGCGGTTTACTGCGCTTTTGTCCGGCAGATCGCGATCATTCCGACCACACCAAGTACGCACAGCTGGGACAGGCCGCGCGAGCCGGACAGCCCGACCCCACCCTCAGCCCGGCCCACGCCCAGCACACGAGTCCGACAAGCCCAACACCCACCGACCCACCCTCAGCCCGACCCACGAGCCCGACCAGCCCAACACCCACCCGACCCACCCTCAGCCCGACCCACGCCCGGCACACGAGCACGACAAACCCAACCCACCCTCAGCCCACCACCCCGACTTCACCGTGATCATCCTTACTGGCAATCTTGGCGATTTCGGCACCGGTTCTGGTGCCGTTGCTGCCAAAATCCGGCCGCACCCGTGATCACGGCGGGCATCCTCGATCGCGCCGGCCCGCAGCCAACCCCGAGGACCCGGACTCCCGCCGGGCAAGGGCCTTAGGACTTGGTCGCCAGCCCGGACCGCCGGGGGCAGGGCAGGTGACCCGGCCTAGGACTTCGTCACCAGGTCCTGGTGGTTGAGGACGAACTTGTCTACCGTGTCGGACTGCACCGCCTGCAGCAGCGCGACCGTGTTGTCGTCCAGCGCCTCCGCGCCCGCGTTCACCGACGACTTGTGGTACGTCCCGTTGTTCGTCTTGATCGTGAGCAGGTCGTTGCCGCCGATGTTGCGCATCGCGAAGGCCCAGTCCTCGATGCTGATCTTTCCCGTGCTCACGGTCATCGACCTGCCGACCACACCGAGCACCCTGTTGAGCTTGATCGGGTTGGTCAGCGTGTCGGCGCTGAGGATCTTCTTGAAGATCGCCTTGATGAACTGCTGCTGGTGCCGCTCCCGGTCGTAGTCGCCGTTGGGCAGCAGTTCGCGCTGGCGCACGAAGTCGAGCGCCTCCCAGGGCTGCAGGCACTGGTAGCCCACGTTGTAGACCTTCGGGGTGACACCAGAGATCTTGTACTGGACCTTGCCGGTGTCCGCGCTGATCTTGTACGGCATCGCGTACTTGCCGTTCTTGCTGCCGATGTGCACCGAGGTCGTCTTCTGGTCGATGTACATGCAGACGCCACCCAGTACGTTCACCACTTGCTGGAAGCCGGTGAAGTCGACGATCGCGGCGGCGTCGAACGTGATGCCCCACAGTGCCCTGATCGTCTTGGCCAGCAGCTCCACGCCGCCGGCCTTACCGCCGCCGTTCATGTTGCCGAACGCGAACGCAGAGTTGATCTTGTCGGACTGGCCCAGGAAGTGGGTCTTCGAGAACGCCGGGATCTGGACCCAGGTGTCCCGCGGAATGGAGATCAGGTATGCCCGGTCGTGCGAGGCGGCGATGTGCAGGACGATGACCGAGTCCGCCCGTACCAGGTCGTTGACGTTCTGGCCCGGCCGGTTGTCCAGGCCGACGAGCAGGATGTTCTTCGCCCCGTTGATCGAGACGTGGCCCTTCTGCTGGCTCTGTGCGCCCTCGGCGCCCAGCAGGTCCGTCTGGTTGATGTTCTTGGTCGCCTGGATGATCGCGACCTTCGCGACCACGATCGCGCCGCCGGAGCCCACCATCAGGAGAGCGCCGAAGATCACCAGCAGTCTGGCCCACAGCGGATCGCGGCGGCGTTTCTTCCGGCCGGTCGGCGCCCTGCCACCCCGGGAAGGATCGTCGTCACCACGCGTCACCTGAAGAACCGCACTGGACGCGTATTCCAAAGCAGGCTCCTTACGCGCAACGGTCGGGCGACGCGTGGCCCGTTGTCCCTATGGTCTGTCGGGTGACAAGCCACTCTACGATTACCAGCTCAGAGCCGCGACACCAGGTTTCCTCACATTGACCCACCAAAAGGGGTCACAGTGGCACAAGGTGTGCAGTGTCTTCGAGGATGTTAACCGGGGGGTAACGGTTGCCGGGCGTATCGCCGTCACCGAAAGTACGCGTGTCCTTCACCATTCGGATGATCAGCCGCCACTACTGGCGGCGGACATCGTGTCGTTGGCGACCGAACTGAACAGCGCCGCGTCCTTCTTCTGGTCCAGCTCCACGACGCTCTCCCCGTTGTGCGTGCCGAAGCCGGTGAACGGCGTCGTCATGAACGTCAGGTCACTGCTGCGCAGGTTGCGGAACTGCAGGAGCGTGTCGAAGACCGACAGGTCCTTGTCCACCGTGACCGCCTTGGTGACGGACTGCAGGAAGGCGTTGAGCCGGCTCGGGTTGGTGATGGTACCGCTGCTGACCGCCTTGTCCATGATCGCCTTCATGAACGCCTGCTGGTGCTTCTCCCGCGTGATGTCCCCGTCGGGGAACTGGTACCGCTGCCGGACGTAGTCGAGTGCCTGCGCGCCGGTGAAGTGGTTCTGACCCTTCTTGAAGACGCGGTGCGGCGGGTGGATCGAGGTGATCGTCTTGTCGACGTACATGTCCACGCCGCCGAGGGCGTCGGTCACCTGCTGGAAGCCGCTGAAGTCGATGAGGACCACGTGGTCGATCCGTACGTTGGTGAGTTTCTCCACCGTCTCCACCGTCAGCGTCGCGCCACCCCAGGCGTACGCGGAATTGATCTTCGCGTTGGTGTCGCCCTCGTTGTTGGTGGGGCTCTTCGGGATGTACACGTAGCTGTCCCGCGGTATCGAGATCAGGTAGGCGTGCTTGTGGTCCGCGGGGACGTGCATCAGGATGATCGTGTCCGTGCGGCTGTTGCTGGTGCTGTCCGGGTTCCGCGAGTCGCTGCCCAGGATGAGCACGTTCATGGCGCCGGTCACGACCTTGTCCGGGCGCGGCTGGTTGATCTGCGAGAACGGATCCGTGCGCGCGACCTGCGTGTCGAGGTGGTGCGCGTACTGGAAGGCGAAGAACGCGACGCCGCCGAGCACCAGGGCCAGGGCCAGGGCGACGACGAGCGCGATGCGACCCCAGCGCGGCCGGCGCTTGCCGCGGTACTGTCCGCCCCCGCCGGAACCGGGCGGCCGCCCGCCGGGACCGCCGGGGCCGGAGGGGCCGACCGGACCACCCGGATAGGAACCGCGACCAGCCGGGGTCGCTGTCGGCAAGGTGGCGCGACCGGAGGCACGCCCGATCGGGGCAGTGCCGTAAACCGGGGCGCCCGGGACCGGAGAACCCGGAACCCGAGCCCTACCGGAAGTCGAAGCGGACATGCTCACCAGCGTACGTACCGACCGCCACCTCGCCCGGCGATCGCGCTTCTTCGCGGCACGTTCTGGGGAGATTCCCCGCAGGCTGTGGCAGAGGTCCTTACAACCTGGTGCGGAAGTACTCGATGGTGCGCAGCAGACCGTCCTCCGGCCCCACCAGCGGCTCGTACCCGAGCAGCTCGCGCGCCAGCGTCAGGTCGGGCCGGCGCCGCTCCGGGTCGTCCTGGCCGCGCGCGGTGAGACTGGTCACCTCCGAGGACGAGCCGGCCAGCCGGACGATCAGCTCGGCCAGCTGCCGCATGGACATCTCGTGCTCGGTACCGCAGTTGACCGGGCCGGTGTGCGGGGAGTCGAGCAGGGCCAGGATGCCCCGCACCAGATCGTCGACGTAGCAGATGGAGCGGGTCTGTTCGCCGGAGCCGTGCACCGTGACCGCTTCGCCGCGCAGCGCCTGGGCGACGAAGGTCGGTATCGCCCGCCCGTCCTCGGGGCGCATCCGCGGGCCGTACGTGTTGAAGATGCGGACGATGGCCACGTCCACGCCGCGCGAGCGGTGGTATGCCATGGTCGCGGCCTCGGCGAACCGCTTCGCCTCGTCGTACACGCTGCGCACGCCGTTGGGGTTGACGTTGCCCCAGTAGGTCTCCGGCTGCGGGTGCACGAGCGGGTCGCCGTACACCTCGGACGTCGAGGCGAGCAGGAACCGCGCGCCGTCGGCGTGTGCCCGCTCCAGCAGGTGCAGCGTCGCCACCGAGCCGACCCGCAGGATCTCGACCGGCAGCACGGCGAAGTCGGTGGGGCTCGCCGGTGAGGCGAGATGCAGGATGGCGTCGAAGCGCTGCGCCAGTGCGGGCTCGTGTGCCGGCAGCCCGTCGGACACGTCCGCCTCGACCAGCGTGCAGCGCGGGTGCTCGGCCAGGTGCGCGAGGTTGTCCTTGGAGCCGGTGACGAAGTTGTCCACGACCACCACCGTGGCGCCCCGCTCGGCCAGCCGGTCCACGATGTGCGAGGGCACGAACCCGGCACCGCCGGTGACCAGAATCCGGTGCCCCTGACCGTACCGCTGCGCAATTGCCATGAGCGATACATTAGCGGGCCCCGGCGGCGGGCGTCCGCCGCCGAGGCCCCCCTCGCGTCAGTGGGCGCCGGCCCCGGTGAGCGAGCGCACCTCCAGTTCGGCGAACTTCTGCTCGTCGGTCTCCTTGGACGTCAACGCGCCCACCGCGGCCAGGATGAAGCCGATCGGGATGGAGATCAGGCCGGGGTTGCTGAACGGAATGGGCGCCGCCGTGGTGCAGCTGAACAGCGCCGTCGGGTTGTTGACCGCGGTCGACGCCACCGGCACGCCGCAGTCGGCCGCCTGGGTCGCGGTCAGCTTCGCGGGCGCCAGCGCGCTGCTGGAGCCGCCCCAGCAGATCGGCGAGAGCAGCACGACCAGCACCGCGGAGAAGAGACCGCCGTAGATGCCCCACAGCGCACCGCGCGTGTTGAACCGCTTCCAGAACAGCGAGAACAAGATGGCCGGCAGGTTCGCCGACGCCGCGATCGCGAACGCGACCGCCACCAGGAACGCGACGTTGAGGCCGCGGGCGAAGACGGCCAGGACGATGGCCACCGCGCCGATGCCGAAGGCCGCGTACCGGGCCACGCTCACCTCGTCGCGCTCGCTGGTCTGGCCCTTGCGCACCACGTGGGCGTACAGGTCGTGCGCCACGCTGGACGACGAGGCGAGGGTGAGCCCGGCGACCACCGCGAGGATCGTGGCGAACGCGACCGCCGCGATCACCGCCAGCAGGATCGCGCCGCCGGTGGCGCCGCCGAAGTAGCGCCGCCCGAGGGCCTCCGCCAACTGCGGCGCCGCCGTGTTGCCGCCCGGGTCCTGCTTGGCGATGGCCGCGCTGCCGACCATGGCCGCCGCGCCGAACCCGAGCGCCAGGGTCAGCAGGTAGAAGCCGCCGATGATGCCGATGGCCCACACCACGCTGCGCCGGGCCACCCGCGCGTTGGGCACGGTGTAGAAGCGGATCAGGATGTGCGGCAGGCCGGCCGTGCCGAGCACGAGCGCCGCGCCGAGCGAGATCAGGTCGAGCTTGCTGACGAGGGTACGGGTGCCGTTGCCGGCGAACTCCTTCGCGTACCGCTGCCCCGGCTCCAGGAACGCCGCCCCCTTGCCCGACTTCTTGGCCGCGTCACCCAGCAGTGAGGAGAGGTTGTACTTGTACGCGACGCCGACCAGCACCGCCATCAGGATCGCGCCGAGCATCAGCATGAACGCCTTGACGATCTGCACGTAGGTGGTGCCCTTCATGCCGCCGATCACCACGTACACGATCATCAGGATGCCGATCAGGATGATCGTGACGATCTTGGCCGTGTTCGGCGACATGCCGGCGAATGTCTGCCCCTCCTTGATCCCCAGCAGCAGCGCGACCAGTGAGCCGGCGCCGACCATCTGGGCGAGCAGGTAGAAGATGGACACCACGACGGTGGACGTGGCCGCGGCCGTGCGCACCGGGGCCTGGCGCATCCGGAACGCCAGCACATCCGCCATCGTGTACCGGCCGGAGTTGCGCATCAGCTCGGCGACCAGCAGCAGCGCCACCAGCCACGCGACCAGGAACCCGATCGAGTACAGGAAGCCGTCGTACCCGGAAAGCGCGATGATGCCGGCGATGCCCAGGAAGGACGCGGCGGACATGTAGTCGCCGCCGATCGCCATGCCGTTCTGGAAGCCGGTGAAGCTGCGGCCGCCGGCGTAGAAGTCGGTGGCGTTGCGGGTGCGCCGGCCGGCCCAGACCACGATGGCCAGCGTGACCAGGACCAGGACCACGAACAGGATGATGGTGAGGGTACGGGCGGTGCTGGTCACTGGCGCTCACCTCCTTCGAGGCGCTCGCGCAGCTCCGCCGCCAGCGGGTCCAGCCGGCGGTCGGCGTACCGCACGTAGGCCCAGGCGATCAGGAAGGTCGTCAGGAACTGGAGCAGCCCGAAGATCAGCGCCACGTTGATGTTGCCGACCACCTTGGTGCCCATGAAGTTGCGGGCGTACGCGGAGAGCACCACGTACAGGCCGTACCACAACAGGAACGCCACGGTCGTCGGGAAGACAAACCTGCGCATCGCCCGGCGCAGGTGCCCGAACTCGGGCCACTGCTCGGCTTCCACGTATGGGTTGTCCGGTGTGCTCGGCGGAGCCGAGGCCGGAGTCTGCGTAGCCAACTGCGTCACCACCCGGGAGAGACGGAAACGATGCACCGCACCGTAAGGATCAACAGCCGGCACCGGCCTGATAACGGTCGGAGGCTGCGCCGAGTGGCGGCCCAGGCGCGCCGAACGATCGGCGGCCACCAGTGGACGCAGCGGTTACCGCAGCCCCCGGTACCGGCCGCGGAAGTGCAGCAGGGGGTCGTCCAGCCCGTCGGTCTCCACCCGCTCGACGGTCGCCTCGACCAGCAGCGCCCACCCGTACGGGCGGGCCGCGTCCAGCCGGCAGCCGGCCCAGTTCCCCGCGCCGGCCGGTACCGGGCCGTAGGGCGTGTCGGACCAGTCGTAGCCACGGAAGAGCCCGCCGGGCGCCGGCATCAGCCCGGCGAACCGGTCGGCGAGGTCCCGGTGCGCCGGACCCAGGATGGACACGGCGAAGCGGCCGGCCGCCCGCACCGCCTCCCACAGGTCGGACTCCTCGTCGACCAGCCCGAGTACCCGACCCGGGTCCCCGTCGGCCAGCAGCAGCGACGACACGGTCAGGCCGGCCGGCCCGGGCGCGGTCCACAGCGTCACCGGCGCCGGCAGCCGCCCGCGCAGCCGCCGCACCGGTGAGCGCTCGCCCTCGGGCGTCGCGAACGGGTCGGTCGAGTGGATGGTCATCAGCCGGTCGTCACCGCCACCACCAGTTCCGGCCCGCGCCGGTCCAGCAGGTCGCCGCCGATGTAGGTGGCCAGCAGTACCGCGCCCAGGCCCCACGCCACGCCGGCCGGCGCCACCAGCAAGCGCCAGCCGCCGGGCAGCAGCACCGCCGCGATGAGCAGCGGGGACGCGACGACCAGCGAGCCGATCATGACGCCGAACGCGAGGAAGCCCTTGGCGCTGCCCGAGCCGCTGTTGGAGGCGAGCGCGTTGCGGCCCTCCGGCGCCGGGTACGGCGCGATGACCGACACCAGGGTCGCGCAGGCCAGCGACCCGCCGAGCGCGGCTCCCATCGTGCCCACGGCCGGCACCAGCTCGCCACCGGCCCCGGCGAACAGGCCGACCACGACCGCCAGCACCAGCAGTACCGGTGCCACGATCACGGTCAGCGCGGTGGCCCGGGCGCGCAGATCGGTCCGCCCGGGCACACCGGCCAGCAGATGGACGCAGTACGCGTACCCCTCGAAGCCGAACTGGTTGGCCAGGATCGCCGCGCCCACCGCGCACGAGAACGCCAGCGAAAGCGGCAGCGGGAAGCCGGTACCGCCGTGCTTCGCGCCGGCCAGGGTGAGCGCGACCGGCACCACCCCGCCGCCGACCAGGATCGAGATCAGTCCCGACCGGCGGCGCGGATCGCGCCACCAGTACCGCAGCTCGCGCGCGACGATCGCGGTGAACCGGCCGGCCGGGGCCACCGCCCGCAGCAGCCGGGGCAGCAGCGCGGCGACCGCGCCGCCCCGCACCGCGCCGCCGCCCTGCCCGCTCGAACTGCCGCCCAGCATCGCCGACTCCAGCGTGTGCGACCACCACCACAGCAGCAGCGCGACGGTCGCGGCCACCATGGCCAGCCGGGCCAGCGCCAGCAACGGCCGGCCGGCGGCGATGTCGTAGGGCGCGACGAAGCCGGCGGCCATCGGCGTCCAGTCCAGGATGCGGGCCACCCGCAGCGCGGGTGCCAGGCTCGCGTGCGTCAGGGTCGAGTTCAGTACCAGGTTGAGCGGGCCGATCGAGGCGGAGAGCAGGGCGAGGATCACGGCGGTCAGGTCGCGTACCCGCCGCGAGCGCAGCATCGAAGCCAGCGCGCTGGTGACCGCGCGGCTGAGGACGACGCACAGCAGCAGCCCCAGCACCGCGCCGGCGAGCCCGACCAGAGCGCCACCGACACCCGCCCGCATGGCACCGGCGACCGCGAGCCCGAGCAGCGCGACCATGGTGGCCACCGCGGGCACCCCCACGCAGGCCGCGGCGAGCATGCCGGTCGCCAGCGTCCGGCGCGGCAGCGGGAACAGCGCGAAGCGGGCCGGGTCGAGGGTCTCGTCGACGCCGAAGAGCAGCACCGGCAGCACGAGCCAGCCGAACACCAGGGCCGACCCGGTGAAGGTGGCGATCACCAGGCCGGCGTCGGTCTTGACCGCGCCGCTGCCCAGGAACGCGAAGAAGCCGGCGATGGCCAGTCCGACGCCGACGACGATGCCGATGACGAAGAACGCGGTGCGTGCCGCGCGCCCCCGCAGCCCGTTGCGGATGAGGCGCAGCTTGAGCCGCACGAAGCTCAGAGCCACGACAACTCCTGCCCGGTGGCCACCCGGCCGCCGACGACCTCGACGAAGACATCCTCCAGATCGCGCCCGCCGCGGACCTCGTCGAGCGTGCCGACCGCCTTGAGTCGGCCTCCGTCCAGGATGGCGACGTGCGTGCACAGCCGCTCGACCAGTTCGAGGACGTGGCTGGAGAAGATCACCGTACCGCCGCCGGACACGAACCGGTGCAGGATGTCCCGGATGAGCGCGCCGGACACCGGATCGACCGCCTCGAAGGGCTCGTCGAGGACGAGCAGCCGCGGCGCGTGCAGCAGCGCGCAGGCCAGGCCGATCTTCTTCTTCATGCCCGCGGAGTAGTCCACCACCAGCGTGCCCGCCGCATCAGCCAGGCCCAGCACGTCCAGCAGTTCCTTGCTGCGTTGATCCACAACGTCGGCGGCCATGCCGCGCAACAGCCCGTTGTAAGCCAGCAACTCGGCGCCGGAGAGCCGGTCGAACATGCGCACCGCCTCGGGCAGCACGCCGAGCCGCTGCTTGGCCTGCACGGGATCGGCCCACATGTCCAGGCCGAGCACGAACGCCCGGCCGTGGGTCGGCCGGAGCAGGCCGACCGCCATGGACAGGCTGGTCGTCTTGCCCGCGCCGTTGGGGCCGAGGAGGCCGTAGAACGACCCGACGGGTACATCGAGGTCGATGCCGGCGACCGCGAGCTTCCGGTCGAACTGCTTGGTCAGCCCGCGCAAGGCGAGTGCGGGCGCATCCGTGGGATCCACGCCTGCGACGGTAACGAACCCGGGCGACACCCTCGTCAACCCGGGGGTGGAAGCCG